>DWVT01000202.1 GCA_019120075.1 Candidatus Mediterraneibacter excrementigallinarum | reverse complement strand
TGTCAGGATCGTACCGGCCGATTCAAAGTAGAAATCATGCATATAGGACATGGCTCCTGCCATATCTCCCCGGGTCAGGGCAGCGGACATGGCAAACAGGGCGTAAAGGCTGTAGCCGTAGGAAGCTCCGGCTCCCAGAGCTACCAGTGTATCCATGTTCGGTCCGCCGTGGATCAGGCTGGTAAATCCGCTGACAAAGAATTTCTGGTTGATCACCATGATCATTGTTGTCAGCAGAAGTTCCACCAGCCCGATGGCCATGTGGTTCTCGGCAAGGACTGCCGGAAGAGGCCAGTTCCACATCATGTGTCCCATGGAAATGTACATCAGCGGGATCCAGAAACACAGGGAAGCGATCAGTCTGCGCTTCATCTTCGGGGTTTCCTTATCTTTCAGGGATTCTTCCTCCGCAGCCATGGAAACTCCTTTTCCGCGGGCCTGATTTCCACTGGCCCCTTTTTCCGAGGCTCCATACCCTGCTTTTTCAACAGCGGCAATTACGGCCTCAGGAGAAGCGGTGCCTTCCACTCCCATGGAATTCGTCAGCAGGCTGACGGAACAGGAAGTAACTCCCGGCACTTTGGAGACGGCTTTCTCAATCCGGTTGCTGCATGCCGCACAGCTCATACCTGTTACATCATATTGTTTCATGATACATTCCTCCTGGTAAAAATAAGTTTCAGCCAATTATTTCATAAGTTTCTGAAGGACTTTGACAAGTTCATCAATGGCTTCATCTTCCCTGCCATTCTTAATATCATCTACCACACAGGAGTGGAGATGCTCAGCCAGCAATACTTTATTGAAGCTGTTAAGAGCGGCAGAGATAGCGGAGACCTGGATCAGTATATCCGGACAGTATACGTCATTCTCCACCATCTTCCGAACCCCTCTGACCTGTCCTTCAATCCGGCTTAAGCGATTCAGCATATCTTTCCGTTCTTTTTCAGAACGTTCCTTAGTCCTGTGTTTACAACCTGTACATTCTTTTTTCTCTTCCAAATCTATGCTCCTTTCATAAACCCTATGGGGGTATTTCTTTCTGCGTTCATAATATATACCCTGTGCCGGTATTTTTCAACCCTTTTGAAGAAAATTTGTCAAAAACCAAAAAATACAGATAAGGTGTGCATGTTGCTTTTACAACGTATACGGCAAAAGTGTATGCCGTTGCCGATAAGAGGCATTCTTCTGGTCATATCTTCCTAATTCCCAGTTTAGCAATGCTGGCACTGAGGAATGATTTTATCATACATGACAGGAATGATTCATGATTAAAGACAGGTATTAGACAGAAGACGGGAATCAGAGGATAATGAACTAAGAAATTTAGAAACATGGAAAACCGTCGTTACATAAAAAGGAGGATTTATGAGAAAAAAAGTTGTGATTACATTGATCGCCGCAATGACTGTTACGGGCATGCTTGCCGGATGCAGCCAAACAGAGGAACCGACAGAAAATGTATCTGGTGAGACTTCAGAACCGACAGAAGATGAGACAACAGAAGAGAATACTCAGGAAGAAGCGGGCAGCTCGTCTGTTGAAACTGACAGTGCAGACAGTACATCGGGATCTCCCGCAGTCTATATGACCACAGATATCAGTTCGGACGGGCTGATCGCAGTTTATGAAGCCCTTCAGGCGTCACCGGAAGGAAACATCGCAGTGAAGCTCTCCACCGGAGAGCCGGGAAGCAACTATCTCCGTACAGATCTGATTGGGGATCTGGTGCAGTCTTTTGATGATCCTACGATCGTGGAATGTAATACGGCATACGGCGGATCCCGGGCGAATACGGCTATGCATTATCAGGTGGCGGAAGACCACGGCTATACAGAGATCGCAGATGTGGACATCATGGACGAGGACGGTTCCATGACTCTGCCTGTGACCGGAGGCACGAATCTGGAAGAAAATTATGTGGGGAGTCATTTTGAAAATTATGATTATTATGTGGTGCTCTCTCATTTTAAAGGACATTCCATGGCGGGATATGGCGGTGCTATCAAGAATATATCCATCGGCATTGCTTCCGCAGAAGGTAAGGCTCATATCCACAGCGGCGGCACCGGCGGCAGTATGTGGAGCGGGGATCAGGATGCATTTCTGGAGTCTATGGCGGAGGCGGGGAAATCCGTGGTGGATTATCTGGACGGAAATATCCTGTATATCAATGTCATGAACCAGCTCTCCGTAGACTGTGACTGTGACACCAATCCGGCGGAACCGGATATGCACGACATTGGCATCCTGGCATCCTATGATCCGGTGGCTCTGGATCAGGCTTGTATTGACCTGGTCTACAACGCGGAGGATGGTGATTCTCTGGTGGAGAGGATCGAATCCAGAAACGGTCTGCATACACTGGAACATGCAGAGGATATCGGACTTGGAAGCAGGACTTATGAACTGGTAAATATTGACGGTTAGGAAGACAAAGCACATGGATATTTTGAGAAGAGAATTTATTTATGTCTGGTACTATTTCAGCATTCAGTTTGAACAGGTGTTTTTCTACTGGGTAATGGGAATGGTGATCGGTTCCGCCATCTCTGTTTTTGGCAAAGGAAAGATCCATTCAGCTTTTCAGGCACTGGGCAAGAAAAGGCTTGGGGTTCTGGGACTGATCCTGGCCAGCCTGCTGGGAATCGCCTCCCCGCTTTGTATGTACGGGACAATCCCCATTGCAGCATCATTCTCCCAGAAAGGCATGAAAGATGATATGCTGGCGGCATTTATGATGAGTTCCATTCTGCTGAACCCTCAGCTTCTGATCACAAGCGGCATCCTTGGCCCGGAAGCGGTGACGGTGAGGTTTCTGTCCAGCTTTCTGGGCGGCCTGGGAGCGGGACTTTGTGTAAGACTTTTTTATAAAGACAGAAGTTATTTTAATTTCACCGGTTTTTCCGAAGCGTCAAGCCGAGATACGGATCCGAACCCAGCCATGCGTTTTCTGAAGAATCTGGGGAGAAATATCCGTGCAACCGCTCCCTGGTTCCTTATCGGTGTGCTGCTCTCCGCCCTGTTTCAGAGATATGTGCCCGCAGATGCCTTTGCAGAACTTTTCGGCGAACAGGAGGGCTTTGGCGTGCTGCTCGCGGCGACGATCGGAGTGCCTCTCTACGCCTGCGGCGGAGGTACGGTTCCTTTATTACAGCAGTGGCTTTCGTCAGGGATGAGTATGGGATCTGCCGCGGCGTTTATGGTTACCGGACCGGCGACCAAGATCACCAACCTGGGGGCATTGAAGATTGTGCTGGGGGCGAAAAGATTTGTACTTTATCTGGCCTATGTGATCCTGATTTCCCTGATAATCGGACTTGCAGTGGACAGGATTTTATAAAAAAGGAGAAAAAGATGAAAAGTATGTAGAAAATGCCAACAGGGCTTCTCAGGATCCGGTGTGAGAAATTTATTCAAATACAGCAAATATTATTCCGGTAAAGATCCGGAGTTTATCGAAGGAGATATTTTCAGAATTACAGTTCCGTTGGATGATGACTATTCTTTTGATTTTGGACAGGCTAAACATGGATATGATGCAGGAAGTACGGAAAAAGTACGGGAAAAGTACGGGAAAAATACGGGAAAAGTATATGAAAAGTTAAATGCAAACCAAAAAAAGATCATAGAAATAGAATATGTTGAAAATAACGGTATGATAACTAATAAAGAGGCGCAGAAACTTCTAGATATAAGAAAGACTAATCAGTGTGAATCTGCTGTCCAATGCTAAGGAAGAGGATAATCTGATGAGGGTGAAGAGTAAGGAAATTGCGCAGGAGCTGCTGGAGATTGGATTTATGGATAAAGCTTTTGCTCAATGCGACAACGTTACTGTTGATCCATAAGTATAATTGATTTAAAGTTAAAGTTGAAATTTAATTTTTACGATGTTATAATAACGAAAATGAGTTAAAATGGTGATGTTTGTATGGAATATATTACAGAGATTTTAGGCATTTCAGTGATTCGCACAGAATGGCGACAGCAAAGCAGACTTCCTTTTTTCCTTAATGAAAAATATTATTTTGAACAGGTAAAACTTGGAAAAACAGTATGTCTGTTTTTGCATCCACAGGAAGAATTGGATACTGTGAATTCACTAAAAAAGCACTTAAGACGTATTGGTGAAATTTGTGGATTCCCAATGGTACTGGAAATGCCACGGCTTACCAGTCAGCGGCGCAAGACATTAATTGAGGCGCGAATACCATTTGTTATACCTGGAAAACAGCTATATCTTCCCTTTCTGGGGACAATGCTTACAGAAAAATGTGATGCAGAGTTGATGGGAGTGATGTCGGATAAATTACAGCCGTCCGCTCAGCAGCTGCTATTTGCTATGATACTTGGAGGGTGTGAGCCTATGTTGCTATCACCTCTTTCCAAAAGGTTTGGGGTTACAGCTATGACGATAACTCGTGCAGCTGATCAGTTGTGCAGAACCAATTTGATAAAAAAAGTCGGAACCGGCATCGGAGCAAAGAAAATGCTTGTAACAGAATGTACACCCAAAGAACTGTATCAGGAGATGCAGCCATATCTGATCCAACCGGTTCGAAAAACCGTATATATTTCTAAGGAGGATGTGCAGCCGGAAATGTTTTCAGCAGGACTTTCAGCACTTTCCGATATGAGTATGCTGAATCCACCGACTATTCAAACTTGGGGTACACTGAAATTATCTTTAGAAAAAGATTCTTACACAAGCAGTCTGTTGGATTCGGACAGACAATGTGCCCTGCAGATATGGAAATATGATCCTCGAAATATCAGTCAGACGGAGATGATCGATGTCTTATCACTGGCATTGAGTATGGCAGAGGATGAAGATGAACGTACCCGGCAATGTCTGGAAGAATTAACAGAAAGGATATGGTAAGCACATGGTAACAGGATTAGAAAGTTTTCGGCGGTGGTTTGCGAAGTATACCGACCAGTATACAATTATTGGCGGAACCGCATGTGACCTATTGATGAGCGAGGATGGTCTGGATTTTCGGGCAACACGAGATATTGATATGGTTCTGATCGTGGAAAGCCTGACTCCGGAATTTGGACGCAGATTTTGGGAGTATGTAAATGCGGCAGATTATGAACACAGGAATAAAAGCACAGGAGAACCGCAGTTTTACCGCTTTTCGAAGCCATCCAGCCGGGATTATCCTTATATGATCGAGTTATTCTCTGGGCGCGTCGATGCAATCGAGCTTCCAGAAGATGCAGTCTTGACACCTCTTCCATTGGATGATGAGATATCCAGTTTATCAGCCATTTTGATGGATTCTGACTATTATCAGTTCCTTCAGGAAGGAAAAGTCGTGCTGAATGATATACCGATTCTGGATGCGGGCTATCTGATCCCCTTCAAAGCGAAAGCGTGGCTGGATCTGACAGAACGAAAAGAACAAGGAGAACATGTTGACAGTAAAAATATCCGTAAACACAAAAACGATGTATTCCGTTTGAGTATTTTATTGACGCCTGACACCAAGGTGATACCACCATCTTCAATTCAAAGGGATTTAGAGACATTCTTTTCAGCTATGGAGAAGGAAACGGTTGATCTGAAATCGTTTGGTATACGAAGCCAGGGGCTGAAAGAGATTATTCAGAAAATGAAATTGATTTATGGGCTGATAAAAAATCATACCTCCCGGGCATACCCCGTCATGTAAACTAAGCATTTGTCTATAGCCTCAGCCGGTTATACAATATATACAGATAAAAAGAAATTGTATAAAACTGGAGGCATTACACATGGATACAGAAAAAATGAAACAGGACTTAGGCGGAGGAAACGTATTTGAGGTCGGCGAGCCGAACACAGCATTTGCCCAGTATTTCATCGGACAGAGCTATCTGAAGATGCTTACTACAGAGAGAGTCGGAATAGGCAACGTGACTTTTGAGCCGGGCTGCCGGAATAACTGGCATATTCATCACAAAGGTGGCCAGATCCTGCTTGTAACAGGCGGACGCGGCTGGTATCAGGAGTGGGGAAAACCCGCACAGGAGCTGAAAGCCGGAGACGTGGTGAACATTCCGCCGGAAGTAAAACACTGGCACGGGGCAGCAGCGGACAGCTGGTTCCAGCATCTCGCCATCGAGGTTCCGGCAGAAGGAGCATCCAACGAATGGCTTGAGGCTGTATCAGACGAAGAATACGGAAAATTAAAATAGCATGCGATATATCAGAGGGGAGAGTCCCCTCTGAATCAGCTTTTAGAGAGAAAGGATGATCAGTCATGACAGAAGCAGCAGAAAAATATTTTAACAGATTATATCCGGACGGAGAATTCAAACTTGCGTCTACAGATCCGGAGTTCGCGGACTTCTTCGCCAACTTTTCCTGTGATGAAGTGGTGAATCAGAACGATCTGGACGACCGCACCAGGATGATGGCGATCCTTGCCACACTCCTCGGATGCCAGGGTGTGGACGAGTTCAGGGAGATCCTTCCGGGAACTTTGAACTTGGGTGTGACACCCGTTGAGGTCAAGGAAATCGTCTATCAGGCGTGCGCTTATCTGGGAATCGGCAGAGTACGCCCGTTCTTTGACGTGGTAAATGAAGTGCTGGCAGAAAAGGGAATCGCTCTTCCTCTGGATGGTCAGGCGACCACGACAATCAAGGACCGTGTGGAAAAAGGAGAGCAGGTACAGGTCGATATCTTCGGTGAGGGAATGAAAGGCTTTGCCGCATCCGGTCCGGAGGAGAGCCGTCATATCAACCGGTGGCTGTCCGGCAACTGTTTTGGAGATTACTATACCAGAACAGGGCTTGACTACAGTCAGAGAGAGATGATCACGTTCTGCTTCCTGGCGGCGCAGGGAGGCTGTGAGCCCCAGCTCACTTCCCATGCGGCGGGAAATATGAAAGTGGGGAATGATAAGGCGTTCCTGATCAAGATTATTTCTCAGTGCCTGCCCTATATCGGATATCCCAGGAGTCTGAACGCCCTCAGATGCGTCAATGATGCAGCGGCACAGCAGGCGTAATATCCGGAGATGGCGAACAGCAGAAAATGAAATTTACAGCCTTCCTTTACAGGTTCGGAATGGATCTGCAGAGGAAGGTTTTTATTGTTATAAATATGTAAAGAAAAGATATATATTAGTATTTCTCTCTGGATATTGAGCGGACAATAATGGTATAATGATTGCACAGAGTGCAATCCAGACCGATAAAACCGGTCTGCCCCGCTTTGCGGGGATTATACCTGGCAAGCCACAGCTTGAAAAGTAAATGCCGCTCCGCGACGCTTCCTTTTCTGCGCATGTGGTATAATGATTACACAGAGTGCAATCCAGACCGATAAAACCGGTCTGCCCCACTGCACGGAGATTATTTGGAGGAATTTATCCGGAAAGGAAAAAGATTATGAGAAAAACAAAGATCATCTGTACACTTGGCCCTGCAACTGACCGGGAAGGGATTCTGGAAGCCCTGATCCGGGAAGGGATGGATGTGGCCAGGTTTAATTTTTCCCATGGAACTCATGAGGAGCAGAAAGCACGTCTGGAGAAACTGAAAGCTCTCAGGAAACAATATGACAGGCCGATCGCAGCGCTCCTGGATACGAAGGGACCGGAGATCCGGATCGGATGCTTTAAGGATCACAAGATCACGCTGCAGGAGGGTCAGGAGTTTACCCTGGTGAACGACGAGATAGAGGGAACACAGGAGCAGGTGACAGTCTCCTATAAAGAACTCTACCGGGACGTGAAAGAAGGAGATTCCATCCTGATCGATGACGGCCTGGTGGGAATGAAAGTGGAAAAGATCCGGGGGAAGGATATCGTCTGCATTGTGGACAATGGTGGAGATATTTCGGACCGCAAAGGCGTCAATGTGCCGGGAGTGGAACTGAACATGCCGTTCATCAGCCAGAAGGATAAAGATGATCTCCTTTTCGGAATTGAAGAAGATTTTGATTTTGTGGCGGCGTCCTTTACCCGGACTGCTGATGATATCCGGGAAATGAGAAAGCTGCTGGACGAGAATGGCGGAAGCTCCATCAATATCATCGCGAAGATTGAGAACCAGCAGGGCGTGGACAATATTGACGCTATTATCGAGGAAGCGGACGGCATCATGGTTGCAAGAGGAGACATGGGAGTCGAGATTCCTCTTGAGCGCGTGCCGATCATCCAGCAGAGGATCATCCAGAAGGTTTATCAGGCGGGAAAAGTGGTCATCACCGCTACTCAGATGCTGGATTCCATGATGATACATCCGAGACCGACAAGAGCCGAGGCTACTGACGTGGCAAATGCAATCTATCAGGGGACAAGCGCGATCATGCTTTCCGGAGAGACCGCGGCAGGAAAATATCCGGTGGAAGCGCTGAAGATGATGGTTCGGATCGCGGTCAGCATGGAAAACAACATCGATTATAATGATATTTTCCGGAAGTCAGAGCGTTCGGAAGATCCGGATGTGACTAATGCCATCTCACATGCGACATGTATGACAGCCATTGACCTGAAGGCGAACGCGATCCTTGCTGCCAGCAAGACAGGATGTACGGCGCGGATGATCTCAAAATATCGTCCGGGATGCCAGATCGGAGGATGCTCCAGCTCGGAGAAGGTCTGCAGACAGCTGAACATGTCCTGGGGAATCTATCCCATGCATATAAAAGAAGAGTACAGTTCAGAGATCCTCTGCCTGAGGGCGATCGAGGCGGCCAAGGCGCACGGCCTTGTGAAGGACGGGGATGAGATCGTATTCGCAGGCGGTATCCCGCTGGGAATTCCGGGACGGACAAACCTGATCCGTGTCTGCATCGTGGGAGAATAATAGGAAAACGGAGATTGATATGAAAAATACAAGCAGTATGCAGAAGCAGGATGGTTTTAAATCCCAGTGGGGCTTTATCATGGCTGCCGTGGGATCCTGTGTCGGCATGGCAAATGTCTGGCGGTTTCCGATGCTGGTTTCACGCTATGGCGGTCTGACCTTTTTGATACCTTATTTTATTTTTGTATTCATTATCAGCCAGTCCGGCATGATGGAGGAACTTTCCCTGGGGCGTTGGGCAGGCACCGGCCCTTCCGGAGCATTCGGAAAGGCTATGAAGGACGGCGGCAGGAGCGGGAAAGCCGGCGAGCGGCTGGGGATTGTCCCGGTGATAGGCTCCCTGTGCCTTGCCATCGGCTACTCGGTTATCATGGGCTGGGTATTCTATTATGTGAAGATGGCTTTTACCGGCGAACTGACGGCGATGGGGCAGGATATGGATGCCATCGGAGGAACCTTCAGCGCGGTCGCTCCGGAAGCGGATAATCTGATCCAGGCAGTCCGGATGACTCTCGAAACCGGAGGCGCCAATAACCTGTGGATCATCGTCGGTATCGTTGTCTCATTCCTGATCATGATCATGGGAGTTGCAGGAGGCATCGAAAAATCCTGTAAGATCATGATCCCGATCTTATATGTGCTGTTTATTACCCTGGCGGTCTTTATGCTCTTTATTCCGGGCACCGGCGACGGATACCGGTATATTTTTTCTCTGGATCCCGCAGGACTGCTGGATCCCCAGGTATGGGTCTATGCATTCGGGCAGTGCTTCTTTTCCCTGTCGGTTGCGGGATCGGGATCCGTTGTGTACGGCTCCTATCTGGATGACAAGGTAGAGATCCGCCGCTCTGCAGTGATCTGTGCGGTCATGGATACGTCAGCCGCATTGCTGTCCATGTTCATCATCATCCCGGCGATGGCCTCTGCGGGCGCGGATCTGGGGAACGGCGGCCCGGGCCTGATGTTTATTTATGTGCTGCCGGTGTTTAACAGCATGGGCGCTCTGGCAAGGATTATCGTCATTTTCTTCTATGTGGGAATCCTGTTTGCAGGGCTTTCATCGGTGATCAACCTGTTTGAAACGCCTATCAACTTCCTTCAGGAACAGATGCATATGAAGCGCTGGGCGGCGACTGCACTGGTACATGGACTGGGGCTGATCATTGCCCTGTTGATCCAGCCCTGGACTTCTCAGTGGATGGACACGGTTTCTATCTATATCCTGCCGCTGGGAGCGCTGACAGCCGGGATCATGTTTTTCTGGATCATGAAGAAAGATACCGCCCTGTCTGCTGTACAGCTGGGATCGGAGAAACCGGTGATGAAGTGGTTCTATCCGTTCGGACGTTATATTTTCGTCCCGCTGTGTGTCCTCTGCTTTGTCCTGGGGATTGCCTGGGGCGGAATCGGATGACAGGAGACAGGCCGGGGGCAGATGATAAAGGATAAATGATAAGAATATAAAGTGACAGAGCATAAAAAGGAGAGGCGCGGGCAAAATTGTCCGCGGCCTCTCTTTAACTTTGTCTTATCCGATAAGCTCGTCCATAAAGTCGATGATTCCCTGCTCTACTTCATTTCGGATCTCGGGATAGTTATGTATCTCGTGCCGGTATCCCGGATACACTTTTGTTTTGACATCATGTCCGGTATCATACAGCCAGTTGGAAACTTCATAGATGCCCTTTCCGTATTCACCTACCGGATCCTGGTCCCCGCCGATGTTATAGAAGGGAAGTTGCTTCGGGACTTTTTCTGCCCACTGGGTTCCGGTGATGACTTCCATCATCTGGGCGAAATAGCAGAGGGATCGGTTCAGTGTGGGTTTGGTAAATGCGTCGAAAGGATCTTCCGCATGATCTTTCTGAACATACGGATCGGAGCAGATCCATTCATTACCCAGGGTGACTTCGCCGCAGCGTTCACCCATCCATCCCATCAGCCGCTGGGTGAAGCCAGGATCACTTTCATCGCCGTGCCCTTCCTCCACAGCTTTCTCCAGTTCCGTTACCGCTTCTGCGGCTCCACGGAATACGCCTGCTGTTCCGCAGATCGTAACTCCCGTGAGTCCGTCTCCGTATTTGGCGGCATAGTCTCTTGCGATAAAGGATCCCATGCTGTGGCCGAAAAGAAAGTACGGGAGTCCGGGATATTTTTCGCAGACGATCTCTTTGAGCTTATGTTCGTCCTCCATCATCGTGTGGCAGCCCCTGTCGCCCCAGTCTCCCCATGTATTGTTTTCCATCGCGGTCTTCCCGTGTCCTACATGGTCATCGGCGGCAACGATATACCCGGCGTCCACAAAGGCGGAAATCATATGGAGATACCTGCGGGAATGCTCTCCGAATCCATGGATGAGCTGGACGATCCCCTTCGGTTTTGCCGCGGGGACATAGATCCACGCGCAGACAGTATCCCGTTCGTTATAGGAGAGAAAATTGACTTCATGCAGCATAAAAACACCTCCGTTTCTTTTTATGATCTTATTGTAAACAGCGGGATGAACAGTGTCAAGAAAGTAAAAGACAGCGTTTCTGTCACTTGACATGGAAAGGAAAAAAGACCAGAATAGTAGGCGACATTATTATGGAAAGAACGGTGAATCATATGGAAAATCTGATCTTCAGTCTGAACGCGACAGTGCCGATCTTCCTCCTGATGCTTCTGGGACTTTTCTTCCGGAAGATCGGATGGATCGATGAAGTCTTTGCGTCGAAAATGAATAAATTTGTATTTCTCGTACCGCTCCCGGTACTTTTGTTTGAAGATCTTGCCACCGTGGATTTCTCCGCGGTATGGGATCTGAAGTTTGTGCTGTTCTGCTTCTGCGCTACGTTCCTGAGTATCGGGATCGCGGCGGCGGTGTCTCTGTTCTGGAAGGACCGGTCCGTCCAGGGAGAGTTCATCCAGGCGGCCTATCGGAGCAGCGCAGCGCTCCTCGGCATTGCCTTTATCCAGAATATATACGGAGATGCAGGCATGGCGCCGCTTATGATCATCGGGAGTGTACCCCTCTATAATATCATGGCGGTGGTCGTTCTCTCCTTCTTCAAGCCGGAGAGAAAGAAACTGGACAGGGAGGTGTGGATCTCCACACTGAAGGGGATCGTGACGAATCCGATCATACTGGGGATCGTGGCAGGGCTTCTCTGGTCCGCCCTCCGGCTCCCCATGCCTTCTATCCTGGAAAAGACGGTATCGGATATCGGGGCTACGGCAACACCGCTGGGACTGATGGCGATGGGAGCTTCCTTTGATATAAAGAAAGCGTTCGGAAAGGCAAAGCCGGCGGTCACAGCCGCTGTGATGAAGCTGGTGGGCTTCGCGGCGCTCTTCCTTCCTGTGGCTGTATGGCTTGGATTCCGGGAAGAGCAGCTCGCGGCGATCCTGATCATGCTTGGATCTGCGACAACGGTGAGCTGCTATGTGATGGCAAGAAATATGGGACATGAAGGCGTACTCACGTCCAGTACGGTCATGCTGACTACGCTGTTCAGCGCCTTCACTGTGACGGGGTGGCTCTATATTCTGAGGAGCCTGGCACTGATCTGAGGACATGGCGATGACCGCGTCAGTTACTGTTTGTCTTGCATCTGACCGCTCCTGCATGCCTGCCCACCAGTGTGTCACGGAAAAAATTAGCACTCTATACTTTACAGTGCTAATAAATCGAGCTATATTGTCAGTGCAGAAAAAGACGAAAGGAGCTCGATGATCATGAAGTGGTTTTTTGATTCGGGATTTGATTATATCAATGAATTTTTTGAGAACTGGAACAGAAAGATAAAGAAGATGAGAAATACATGTATTCTCGTGGCAGTTTTGCTGATCGTGGCGGGTATCCTGTGCATTGCGTTCCCGGTGGAGGTATTCGCGGTGATCCAGTATGTGGCGGCAGCGGCGCTGATCATCATTGGTATTTACCATATTGTCAGCTATGTGTCCACCACATACTATTTTAAGGATCCGATGCTGATCGTGATGGCGGTCGTCAATATCCTGATGGGCGTCCTGGTCGCGGCGATGCCCCTGATCCTGACAGTGAACGTCCTGACGTTTATGCTGGCAGTCCTCCTTATATTCAGCGGAGCGCAGAAGGTTTCCTTCGCGTCCAGACTGAAATATTTCGGAGTACAGAATACCGGCATGATCACTGTAAGCGGCGTGCTGAATATCATTCTTTCAGTGATATTCATTTTACTGCCCTTTGCCTCAGCGGTAGTGCTGAACTACATTATAGCGGCGTACCTGATCATGACCGGGATCGCGCTTTGCATTGAAGCGGCCGGAATGTGCAGGATACACAGATAATGTTATATTTGTTTTATTTGCTCTATTCATTCCATATGCCGTATGAACGGAGAACAGACAGGGCGAGGTTGGATGCCGCCGAACCGGTGGCGCCTTCTTCGCCCTGTATATTTACTGCGAAGAAATATACGTTTTCGGCCTGTTCGACATATCCGACAAACCATCCGTTTACATTTTTCCCGTCAACCATGCCGGTTCCGGTCTTGCCGGAGAGAGTGCCTGTCTGTCCGTATGACAGCTTCAGGGAATCTTTGACGGCATCAGTATTTTCCTGAGAAAATCCAAATTCATTATAATAGAGTTCTGTCAGCAGTTCGACCTGCTCGACAGGGGAGATCTTAAGCGTGGACTCCATCCAGTAGGAGCCGATATCTCCCGAAGTATCTCTGTTTCCATATCCGATCCTGTCATAGAAATCTGCAACAGTATCCCTGCCGGCCTGGCGGTCCAGTGACTGAAAATACCAGTTTACGGAGTTCTGCATCGCAGTGGTCAGATCCTGGTCGGAATTCCACGCGTCAAAGCCGTACTCCGTCCCGTCCCATGTCATGGAAGAGGAGTCCGGTGTAATGATCCCGGATTCCAGAGCCATGAGCGCGTCGTAGATCTTGTAAGTGGAATCCGGCGACACCCGTGTGCCGGCGTCCTTTTCATTGTAAATCTCCCAGATATCCGCACCTGCGTTGTAGAGAACAAAACTGCCATCATAACTGCCGAAGAGACTGGAGAGATCGATCTGCTCGACTGTCTTTCCATCTGTCTCAATGTCATAATGATCATCTGTCTCCGCAAAAGACGGGAGAAAGGGCAGGAAAGCGGCGACCAGCGCTGCAGAAAGAATGCAGGCTGCCGCGCCGCGGATCCTGACGGTCGGGGATGCGGGGCGGTAGGACGCGATGCTGCGGATCCGTTTCTCAAGCTGTTTCATGGAACCACCGATGCCGGAGGTAAACGGGAACAGGGTGAGTTTTTCTGCAAAGTTGATAAGGATATGTCCGTATCCGGTGCGCTCGTTCCGGTCCAGAAGTGCCAGAACGCCGGAATCGCAGGCTGTCTCTCTGTCGTTTCTCATCTGGCGCAGAGCGTGCCAGACCAGAGGGTTGAACCAGTATACGATGCCCGCCAGGTTCATGAGAAGATTTGCGGCGGCGTCTTTGCGTACATAGTGGTTCAGTTCATGGAGCAGGATGCAGCGAAGCGTATGCCCGTCGGAGCAGAGCGCTGCGTGCAGCGGCAGGAGCACCCTGGGACGGAAGAGCCCTGTCATGACAGGAGACTTCAGGTATGGTGTGGTGAATACGGGAAGCGTCTTATTGATCCCAAGCTCCCCGCAGCACTGTCGGAAGATCCTGCATGCGTCTGTGTTCTCCAGAGGGAGAGAGGAGCGTTCGATCCTGCTGAGCCGACGGTATGCCAGGAGCGCCAGGACGCCCATGACGGCCGCGCCCAGAAGCCAGACTGCGATCAGGATCATCCCTGCCGTCGAGGAAGTCCGGCTGTCCACAGAGACGGCAAAGTCTCTGATCCATGTGCTTTCCGCGGAAGCGGAGGCTCCCGCCCGGGAAATCCCTTCTGCTGCTGGGGCGACTGCGCCGGCGCGGCTGCTCAGACCAGCCAGGAGATTCAGAAAGTCAGGACTCTCAAGAGGAAGGAAGGGGATGATCAGCAGGGAGAGAAAAGAAAAATCCATGGCGTACTGAGCCTGTTCCGTGATCCTTCCCTGAAGAAGACGCTTTGCGAGCATCAGTATACTGATAAACAACATAATAAAAAGATTACTGATCAGAAACCGTATCCCAAAACCGGACATGTCATTTTCCTCCTCGGCCCTCGTTTTGATCAAGAATATCCCGGAGTGCGCTGATCTCGGCGTCCGTCAGTCCGTCGTGTTCCAGAAATGCGGATACCATGGAACTCAGCTTTCCGTCATAATATCTGCTCAGGAAAGAGCGGCTCTTCTGTCCCACGTACTCGCCCTCCTCCACGAGAGGGCTGTACACGAAGACCCTTCCTTCTTTTACATAAGAGAGAGCGCCTTTCGTCACCAGGCGTTTCAACATGGTCTGGATCGTCTTCGGGCTCCAGTCTGTGGTCGCCGTCAGACGGTCCGTCACCTCGTTTGTGCTGATCGGGGCACTCTCCCATACAACCTTCATTACTTCGTATTCCGCCTCGGAAATCTTTGGCAGAGCTTTCATCTGTATTGTCCTCCTTCAAGTATTACAAAGATGCCAGGGGCAAAAGGTCTAAGCCCACATGAGCTTGCTCATAAGTGGGTGAAAGACCTTGGGACCCGCCCCGATATGAGCATAAAAGTGGGATGTATATCCCACGATATGCGAATATTGG
>DWVT01000201.1 GCA_019120075.1 Candidatus Mediterraneibacter excrementigallinarum | reverse complement strand
GAGAAGGAAAGGTGGAAGATCCTGACTGTGACCAGTGTCTCGGAAAATGAAGGAAAGTCCACAGTAGCAGCGAACCTGGCGATCAGCCTTGCGGAGAAAGACAACAAGGTGCTTCTGATCGACGGGGACTTGAGGCGTCCGTCACAGTTCCTGATCTTCGGACTCCACCCCAAGGAAGAAAATGAACTGGGAGAGTTTCTGAAGAAGGAACAGAAAGATGCTGATCTCCTTATGAGAACGAAGGTCCCCAAACTGTCTGTGATCGGCGGGCGGAACTGTTATTCCTCTTCTACGGATATTCTCCAGGGAGACAGGACCGGAAAATTCCTGAAACGCTGTAAAGAGTCGGTGGATTATATTATCATAGATACTCCTCCGACAGGTGTTCTGGGCGACGCGGAGTTGTGGGGACAGAATTCAGACGCGGTGCTTTTTGTGGAACGCCAGAATTTTATAGAAGCGGAAGATATTAATACGATGCTGGACAAATTCCGGGCTCAGGAGACAAGGATCATGGGAGTGGTGCTGAACAGCGTACAGTCCTTTGGAAGATTGGCGGGAGCTACTGTGGGAAGATACAGCAGCAGATACGGGGACTATGGCAACTATGGTAAGAAGCGTAAGGAAAGTAAAAAATGAGTGAGAACAGAGAAGTAACAGAAAACGAAAAGACGGATGCAATAGAAAAAATTGATATCATGAATCTTGTGGCGGACTTTTTAAATGCGCTGAGAAAACTCTGGCCTATTATGCTGATTGTGCTTGTAGTGTGTACTGTGAGGTCCTACTTTGCAACTTCGGTTTCCTATACGCCTCAGTATGTCGCTTCTGCAACTGTATCTGTGACAGTGCCAGGAGGCTCTTACAGTAATATCGAGTCTGCCCAGGAGATGGCGGAGGTCTTTCCGTATGTGCTGACCAGCGGTGTGCTGCGTGATGTGATAGCGGATGATCTGGGGCTGGATTATGTTCCGGGAAGTATCAGCGTTCAGGCAGAGTCAGGGATGAACATGATGACGATCTCAGTTTCTTCAGATGATCCGCAGATGGCATACAATATACTGACTTCAGTCATTGAAAATTATCCTGAGGTGGCAGCGTATATATTTGGCCAGACAAGCCTTCAGATCCTCGATGAGACGGGAATTCCTTCGGATACGCAGAAGGAGGTTGTGATCCGGGGATCCTACCGGAGAGGCTTCGTACAGGGGGCTGTGATTGATGCTGTAATCCTCTGTCTCTATGTTTTTCTGAAGCAGACCGTGCATTCAAAGGAAAAGCTGAATAGGCGGATCAACATTAAGGATCTGGGAAGCCTGCCTTACATAAAGCAGAAAAAGAGAAAGAAATCAGAGTATAACAATCTGAACATCCTAAATGAGCGTATCTCACCTGCATATGAAGAGGCGATCCGCAGGCTTCGAATCCGTGTGATGCGGGAATCGGACAGGGAAGAGGGGACTGTGATTATGGTGACCAGTTCCATTCCCGGGGAGGGAAAGACGACAGTAGCGGTGAATCTTGCCCTTGCTATAGCAAAACAGGGAAAATCGGTCATCCTTGCTGACTTTGACACGAGGAATCCTTCTGTTGCGGGGATCATGAATGAGACGAAGAAACATCCGGGGATCGGAGCGGTGCTGAGAGACAAAGTGACGCTGACCCAGTCGCTGTGTGTGGCGGATATTCCGGATACGGACATGCTGATCCTTTACGGAGGGAAACCAAATGCGGAGGACGCCTCTCTGCTGGGTTCAAAGCGAATGGAAAATATTTTGAACGCTATGAGGAAAAGGGCAGATTATGTGATCCTGGATACTGCGCCGGCGGAGCTGCTGGCGGATGCCTCACTTCTGGCAAAATATGTAGACTCTGCACTGTACGTGGTACGCAGCGATTACACGAAACTGAGCAAGATCCGAAACGGCATCGAAGCTCTGACGTCCAGGGATGTAGAAATACTCGGTTATGTATTTAATGGAGATACAAGCCATAAAGGAGGCCGCTATGGCTATGGGTATGGCTATGGTTATGGATATAGCAGATACGGCAGATACGGCCGTTACAGCAGCTATTCCCGCTATGGCAAGCTGAAAGATACAGGAAAGCGTCAGGATGAATACGGGCGTGTGATCAAAGAGTAGTGCGGTCGGACTGCTCTGATCAAAGAATAACGTCACCAGAAGCAGGAGGGGTTGAAGATGGGAAAACATAAGAAAAAAAAGAAAAGTCCGGGAAACTGGATCAAAAGACATAAGGTAGCCTCCGCGGTGATCGCAGTCTTTTTGGTCTGTTTTCTGATTATTGCATGGGTGATCGGAGCGCTGGTATGGGGAATATATCACAACAGTATCGGTATTGTGGATCCGGATGATGTGGATCCGACGTCCGATCAGGTGCAGATCGCGCGGGAAGACCAGAAGGATGATGATGTGGTGAATGTGCTTCTGGTGGGATCTGACTCTCGCGACCCGAATGCAGAAATGGGACGTTCGGATACAATGATGCTGGTGTCCTTTAATAAGGCGGAAGAAAAGGCTACAGTGATCTCATTCCTTCGTGATTCTCTTGTAGAGATCGAGGGATACGGTCAGAGCAAGCTGGGGCACACCTTTGCCTATGGCGGAGTGGGACTTACGATCAATACGATCAATGAACAGTTTGATCTGGATATACAGGACTATATCATCATCAATTTTGAAAATCTGGTAGGGATCATCGATGAACTCGGCGGGATCCAGGTGACGCTCACAGAGGAGGAGGCCGAATATTACCGGGAGAACGGAATGCCGGATATTCAGGCGGGAGATGTCACTCTTACCGGTTCGCAGGCGCTTGCGCATGCACGAAATCGAAGTCTTGATAATGATTTTGGGAGGACCAGGCGACAGAGAAGCGTATTGTACGGTATTTACAACAAAGTCAGACAAAACAGAGATCCACAGGCGATCATGTCGCTGATTACCTACTGTATGGGTGAGGTGTCAACTAATATGAGTGTTACAGAGCTGTATGACATTGCGATGGATGTGTTAAGCATTGAGCACCTCCGGACACAGCAGGCAGCGGTGCCGCAGGATGGAACATATGAATTCGGAACATATGACGGTATGTCCGTCATTGAGTTTGATCTGGAAGCAAATAAAGAATATATACAGGAGCTGCTGTACTGATAGGTTTATGTGATGTCGGCGGAGGAGAGACCCTAAGAGTGTCGGAAAACGAGTGCTCTTAGGGCTTTTTTGTATAGAAAATGTTTTTGGATAATAGAAGGACGAAAATTGGTAATATCTGATAATTCTTTACTATATCTTGTTTGTGGGGCGGATTGTGAGCTACAATAGGTTGTAATATGACAGCTTTTGGAATCTAATTAATAAAAATATGGAGAAAAAAGTAGTAATTCCAAATAAAAAATGGTAAAAAATACCAAAAAATTAAGGAAATATTAAATTTTAGCATACGTTAGAATCAGAGTGTGTTATAATAATTAAGCGTGCTGAAAGGTAAGTCATAATTATAATAATTTTAAGAAACAGAGTGATTATTATGACGGTGATGTACATAAATTCTGCCGAAACAGAGGAGCTGTCATTAAATAGACAGCTCTTTTTTGGTTATTGTGGCTTTTGGACTGAGGAAACAGGGTAAAGAGAGTGGAGTTGAATTATGAAAAAGCAAAAAGTAAAACAAGATGAAAAACTTTATTATCCTCAATTCACGTTGTTCCAGAAAATATATATAAAGGCTCAGCGGATATTCAGTTTTATATGTGCCTTTCTGGGGAGCGTGATCCTTTCACCGGTATTTCTGGTGCTGTGTATCTGGATCGTTGCGGACAGCGGTTTTCCGGTGATCTTTGTTCAGAAAAGGGTGGCAAGGTCAAAGCCGGATGGTACATATAGGTATTTTCCGATCTATAAGTTCCGTACTATGTATACTGATACGCCGAAAGACATACCTACACATATGCTGAAAGATCCTCATGTATTTATTACAAAGGCAGGACGTGTTATGAGAAAGGCGTCTTTGGATGAACTGCCGCAGCTTTTTAATGTGTTACGGGGGGATATGAACCTGATTGGTCCGAGACCGGCATTGTACAATCAGGAAGACTTGATGGCGGAGAGAGATAAATACGGCGCAAATTTCCTTCGTCCGGGAATTACCGGGCTTGCGCAGGTTATGGGAAGAGATGAACTTCCCATCGATGTAAAAGCGAGATATGATGGAATCTATACCCAGAATGTGGGGCCGCTGATTGATATCTACTGTCTGTTCCGGACAGTTGGCGTTGTATTTCGAAAAGAAGGTGTTGTGGAAGGGGGGACCGGAACTCTGGATGAAAAAGAAGAAAATCATGATCATAACGAATCATTCCTACATGCTGTACCAGTTCAGAACGGAACTGATCAGGACCCTTCTTAAAGACAATGAAGTGATCCTGAGTATGCCCTTTGTGGGACATGAAGAAGACTTTATGGAAATGGGATGCAAATGTATAGAGACGCAACTTGACCGAAGAGGAATAAATCCTGTTACAGACTTTAAATTACTGCAGTTTTATTATAAAATAATTTCGGACGAAAAACCGGATAAAGTGATCACCTATTCGATTAAACCGAACGTCTACGCCGGGTTTGTCTGTACGATAAAGAGAATTCCTTACTACGCAAATGTCCAGGGGCTTGGAACTGCTTTTCAGAAAAAAGGGCTTGCGCAGTTCGCAGGATTTCTCTACAGGACTGCTTTTCGCAAAGTCAGGGCTGTATTTTTTGAGAATCAGGTGAATGCACAGGAATTTCTCAACAGACGGCTTGTAGATCAGGACAAGGTCGTTGTCCTGAATGGGGCGGGGGTAAACTTGGAACACTACGCTTATAAACATCATCCAAAATGGGAGAATAAGGCTGGAGATGCTCAGTCAGGCAGCAGCCGGAACGTCAGAGAGTTCCATTTTCTCTATCTGGGCAGGATCATGAAAGAGAAAGGCGTAGATGAGCTTTTCACAGCAATGCGGCGGCTTCACGCAGAATACGGCGAGAGGGTCATTCTGGATATCGTTGGCTTTTTCGAAGAAGAGTATAAAGATACAATAGCAGGTCTGGAAAAAGACGGAATTGCAGTCTTCTATGGATTTCAGAAAGAGACTAGACCTTACTTTGAAGCTGCGGACTGCGTTGTACTTCCATCTTACCATGAGGGGATGAGCAATGTCCTGTTGGAGGCATCTGCGATGGGACGACCAGTTATCACCAGCGACATCCCGGGTTGCCGGGAGGCGGTGGAAGATGGAAAGAGCGGATATCTCTGTGAAGTGAAGAATGCAGATTTGCTTTATGAGAAAATGAAGCTGATGGCGGATAAGAGCGTGGACGAGCTGGAAGAGATGGGAAGATGCGCAAGAAAGCGCATGGAAGAGATGTTTGACAAGGAGAAAGTTGTTGAGCAGACGGTGGGGATCATAAGCCGGAGATAGGAGAAGAAATATGCTTTCAAACGGTTATATCCTGATATTAATATGGGTGGGAGTTCTGGCGCTGCTCACGGTGCTGGCTCCGGAATGGATATATAGAACGGAACTTGTGAATGGTGAAAGAGTGCGGAGGGTGACTCCGCTTTTTGCCGTTGTGGCGGTAGCACCTCTGGTGGTGTGGGCTGGATACAGAGGAAATATCGGAGATACAGTGACGTACATACAGGCATATGGAGATATGCCTTCGTCTTTCGGCAGGATTAGAAGTTATATTGCGGGAGTAAATAAAGATCAGGGTTTTTACTTTGTGTCCGCTGTGATTAAATGCATTATAGGAAACAGACAAGCAGTTTATTTTATCATTGTGGCTGTGATACAGTGTTTTTTACTGTTCAAGATATACAGAAAATATTCGACGTCATTTGCAGTCAGCTTTTTCCTTTTTATTGCCTCGACGGACTATATATCATGGATCTTTAACGGGATGCGGCAGTTTGTGGCGGTGACAATTACAGTAGCCTGCTTTCCTTGGATTTTGGAGAAGAAATATGTGAAGGCAATCATATTGATATTGATTGCATCCTTATTTCATCAGAGTGCATTATTGGTAATTCCCTTTGTGTTTATCGTTCAAGGAAAGGCTTGGAATGCGAAGACACTGGTTTTTATTGCTGCAGTTGTTGTTGCGGTATTATTTGCAGACCGTTTTACAGATATACTGGATACGATGTTGGCGGAGACACAGTACCAGAATGTTGTGTCCGACTGGGAAAGCTGGCAGGATGATGGGACGAATATACTGAGGGTGCTGGTTTACAGTGTTCCGGCAATCTTATCACTGATTGGAATTAAATATATTCGCCAGGAAGATGATCCGATTATTAACATATGTACGAATATGTCTATTGCATCTGCTGGACTTTATGTAATATCGATGTTTACAAGTGGAATTTTTATCGGGAGGCTTCCGATCTATTTTTCGCTGTACGGATATATTTTATTGCCGTGGTTAATAAAGAATATGTTTACGAAACGATCTGCGCAGCTTATCTATAGCACGATGATCGTTGCATATATAGGATTTTATATGTATAGCGTGTATACTATGGGAATGATTTAAGAGGTAATAGAATGGAGCCGATCAGAGTACTTCAGATTGTAACATATATGGGACGCGGAGGTTTGGAGACTATGCTGATGAACTATTATCGGCATATTGACCGGGCAAAAGTGCAGTTTGACTTTTTAGTCCATCGCGATTTTAAAGCAGACTATGATGATGAAATCCAATCGCTTGGGGGAAGGATTTTTCATTTTCCCAGATTAATTCCGTGGAGTCTGTCTTATCGCAGAAGGCTAAAGGGATTTTTGGAGGAACATCCGGAATATAAAATTGTTCATGTTCACCAGGATTGTTTGAGTTCTGTTGCTTTGCAATGTGCTGATAAATGTGGAGTACCTGTCAGAATTGCACATAGCCATAACAGCAGTCAGGATAAAAACTTAAGGTTTATTATAAAAAAGCATTATATGAAACAGATCCCCCAATTTGCAACGGATTTTCTGTCATGTAGTAAAAAGGCGGGAGACTGGATGTTTGGAAGTAAACCATATCAGCTGATCGCTAATGCAATCGATATTAACTGCTATTCCTATAATAAAGACTCTGCAGTTCAGATCAGAAAAGAATTTGGAATTACAAACGAATTGGTTATAGGACATGTTGGAGGGTTCAGAAAGCAGAAGAATCATTTATTTCTATTGGAAATCATGAAAGAAATTATAAAAGACAAGCCTGAAGCTAAACTGCTCCTTGTGGGAGACGGAGATGAGATGGCTTCTGTAAAGACCGGAATACAAAAATCTGGATTAGAGGAAAATGTAATACTTGCCGGGAATCGCCAAAATGTGAATGAAATAATGCGAGCTATGGACATATTTGTGTTTCCCTCATTTTATGAAGGGCTCCCGGTCACAATGATCGAAGCACAGGCCTCCGGGCTGCACTGTGTGATTTCGGATAAAGTGCCGAAAGAATGTATTGTAACGAAAGGTCTGGTGACTGTTATGAATCTGTCTGATCCGGCTGTGGATTGGGCGAAGCATATTCTCTCACAGGCAAATCTTCCTCGGGAAGACCACACTTGTGAGATAAAAAAATCAGGATATGACATTACTATAGAGGCTCAAAAGTTGGAAAAATTCTATTTAGATAAGATAGAAGGATAGTGTGAAATGGAGTTATTAACAGTTTTTACACCTGCATATAATCGGGCCAATACTCTGCCACGTACATATGAGAGTTTATGTGATCAAGACTGCAAAGATTTTGTCTGGCTGATCATAGACGACGGTTCCAGTGATAATACAGCGGAATTAGTAAAAAGCTGGAAGGACAGAGATAACGGGTTTGAGATTCGATATATCTATAAAGAAAACGGCGGAATGCACACGGCTCATAATACTGCGTATGAAAATATCGATACGGAATTAAATGTCTGTATTGACTCAGATGATAAAATGGCTCCTGGGGCTGTGAGAAAAATACGGTCAGCATGGGAAAAGGTCCGTGGAAAGAATTTTGCCGGATTAATTGCTTTGAATGCTGATTTTGCCGGAGAAATAATTGGGAAAGGATTTATTGAAGGAATGTCCGAGACCACTCTGGGAGGGTATTATGCGTCAGGCGGAGCTGGAGATAAAAAGCTTATATACAGAACAGATGTGATAAAAAAATATCCGCCTTATCCCGTATTTCCCGGAGAAAAATATGTTGCGCTTGCATACAAATACCGTTTGATCGACCAGGATTATAAATTGGCAGTTCTAAACGATGTTATTTGTAATGTTGAATACCAGGAAGATGGTTCAAGTGCAACTATGTGGAAGCAATATTTGAAAAATCCAAGAGGTTTTGCTTTTTGGAGGAAAGTTTGTATGGAATATCCAACGACTACCAGACGTCTCTGGATTGACTGTATACACTATGTATCGGAAAGTATAATTGCAGGGGATGAGCATTACATCCGAGAAGCGCCCAAAAGGCTTATGGTGCTGCTTGCATTGCCTTTTGGGAAGGTATTATCAATTTATACAAAGAAAAAATCTCGAAGCTGTGATTGAGTGCTAGGAGCAGAAAAATGATACCAAAAAAAATTCATTATTGTTGGTTCGGACGAAAAAAATTACCGGAAAAAGCTGTAAGGTGTATAGAAAGTTGGAAAAAATATTGCCCAGATTATGAAATCATAGAGTGGAATGAAGACAATTACAATGTTTATCAAAATCCATATACAGCCTTTACTTATAATAGCAAGAAATTTGCCTTTTTAAGCGATTATGCTCGTTTACAGATTGTTTTACGAGAAGGGGGAGTATATTTTGACGTGGATGTTGAAATTGTAAGACCTCTGGATGACTTATTGAATAATCATGCTTTTTTCGGCTTTGAGACTGCAGAATACGTAAATACGGGATTGGGATTTGGTGCAGAAGCAGGAAATCAAATTGTCGAGGCTATGTTAGAAGAGTATGATCAATTACTTGATGGAAAGCATGGAGTAATAGGCTGTCCAACTCTTAATACACAGGCATTGATTAAAAGCGGAATGATATCTGATGGAGAGCTGCAGGATTTACAGGACGCTGTTATTTATCCACAAGACTATTTTAATCCATATGATGATCCGACCGGAAGATTAAAAATAACACATAATACATACTCAATACACTGGTATCTAAAAAGTCCGCATAGCAAATTGGTTATTTTACGAAGTAATCTTATGCGACCTTTACACAGAATATTTGGAGTTAAGTGTTTTAGCAGCTTGAAAGGGAAGCAATGAAAAGAATTTTTATTTTTGCGCATGCTATGGAAATTGGAGGAGCTGAGCGTGCCTTACTAGGGGTTCTTGAGAATATTGATTATCAAAGCTATGATGTAGACTTGTTTTTAATGCGGCATAGTGGGGAATGGATTGACTTGATTCCGCCACAAGTACATTTACTTTCAGAGATTCCAGAGTATGCGTGTTTAGCTGTACCGATAAAAACTGTGCTGAAAAAAAAGAAAATTAACGTTTTAATAGGGCGTACTATAGCGAAAGTTAAAGCAAAATGGCGGATAAAGCAATTGGGCTTGCCAGAAGAGAATCAAGTGGAGCTTGAATATAGTCATAAATATACTCTATGGGGCATGCCGCAAATAAATAATCAATATTATGACCTGGCAATAAGCTTTTTGACTCCACATTATTTTGTCGCAGAACGTGTTAATGCAAAGAAAAAAATAGCGTGGATCCATACAGATTATTCTAAAGTAAATATAGATGTCGAATCAGAATATAAGATGTGGAATAAATATGATAATATTATTTCGATTTCAGATTCTGTAACCCGTAATTTTTTAACAATATTTCCCCAATTGACGTGTAAAATAGTAGAGATTGAAAATGTATTGCCAGAGAAATGTATAAAAAAGCAGGCACAGGAGTTTGATGCAAAACAAGAAATGCCTGATAATGGAACAGTTCGGCTGCTTTCTATTGGACGTTTTTGTTATGCTAAAAATTTTGATAATATACCCGAAATTTGCAGGATAATTGTTAATAAAGGAATAAAAATAAATTGGTATTTAATTGGTTATGGCGGAGATGAAAATCTCATTCGTCAGAAAATATGTGATACGGGTATGCAGAACAATGTATTTATATTAGGAAGAAAAAATAATCCGTATCCCTATATATCAGCATGTGATATTTATGTTCAGCCAAGTCGTTATGAAGGGAATTCTGTAACTGTACATGAAGCACAGACACTTCAAAAACCGGTTGTAATCACAAGATTTTCTACGTCTTCAAGCCAATTGAAAGATGGATATGACGGAGTGATTGTTCCAATGGATAATGAAGGGTGCGTTAAGGGAATAATTGATCTGATACAAGATGATAGAAAAAGGAAAAAACTTATAGACAACTGTGCATCTACCTGTTATTCGAATACAGGAGAAGTTGCAAAAATCTATGCACTAATTTAGAAAAGAAATCTGAGGAGGAACTGCATATGGCTGAGATAAGTATTGTTGTGCCTGTCTACAAAGTGGAAAGGTATTTACAGCGTTGCGTGGGAAGCCTGCTTTCTCAGACATTTAGTGATATTGAAATCATTCTTGTTGATGATGGTTCACCTGATCAATGTCCTGCTATGTGTGATCAGTTTGCTGAGAAAGATTCACGAATTAGGGTGATCCATAAGGAAAATGGTGGATTGAGCAGCGCACGAAATGTGGGAATAGAAGTTGCCCAGGGGAAATATATTGGATTTATTGATTCAGATGATGACGTGGCTGATAATATGTATGAGCGTTTGTATGAAATAATCCAAAGAGAAAATGTCGACTTTGTCATGTCTGATTATATAAGAATTCTGAATAATGGTGAGAAATTTCTGAAAACACTGGAGATCCCGGGGGGAAGATATAATCGAGATGCTATTAAAAAGGAAATATTTCCTCAATTGATCATGAGCGAAAATCTGGAATATGGTCCCCTGCTTTCCGTCTGGCATTGCATGTACCGAACAGAATTTTTGAAAAAGAACAGGTTGCTGTTTGATGAAGAAGTAAAATGGTCAGAAGATAATATTTTCAGCGCATTTGCTGGATATTATGCAGACAGTTTTTATTATTTAAAAGGCGAAGGACTCTATAATTATTATCAAAATGAGGGCACAATCACTACCAGTTATCGATCGGGGGCATGGGAGGTGTACTGCACTATGAATCAGCATCTTCATCAGTTTTTTGATAATGTTGCAGAGTACGATTTTCAAAGACAGCTAAAACTGCATATGATTTTTTATGCATGTAATTGTCTGGGACAGATTAAGGTCAGTGGGGAGACGTTTAAGAAACAGGTGATAATGAGAAAGAATATCATGAATTCTCCCAGGCTGAAAGATGCGTTTCAAGATTTTGTTTTTCCGAAGTGGTCCTGGAAATTGAAGATACAAATTTTATTGATAAAATATTGTAAACCGTTGTTGTATTCTTGGGTGGTATAAATTTATGTGCAAAGTGTCAATTATTATGCCTGTGTATAATAAGGAAAAATATGTGCGGAAAGCAATTGAATCAATATTAGCACAAACCCTGACAGAATGGGAATTAATTATTATCGATGATGGATCAACTGATCTGTCTTACTCAATTTGTCTGGAATATACAGGAGATAAGAGAATTAAAGTATTTCATATAAAAAATGGGGGTGTCTCAAGAGCAAGGAATACGGGCTTGGATTATGCAAGAGGAGAATATGTTACATTTATTGATTCAGATGATTATATTACAGAAAATTATCTGGAAAAGCTATACCAACCGGAATATGATATGATTATCGGTGGGCTGACCAAAGTTAATTATGAAGGTATCGTTTTAGCAGAAGTTTTGCCCTCTTTAAGTGGTATGAAAGAGATAAGTGAAGTTGCGGCTGGCTTTTATAAAGAGCAGATAGAGACGGGAATATATGGATTTGTAGCTGGAAAATTAACCCGGCGCTGTATCATTGAAGAAAAACATATTCGATTTGATGAAGAAATTCAACTTGCTGAGGACTATGAGTTTTATTTAAGGATATATAAGATACTTAAGAAAATTTATTTTTTAAACTTTTCAGGATATTATTATCTACAAGGAGTAGAAAATTCAGCAATTATACTTCAGGATGATAAAACAGACTTTTTTAAACAAGCCGAAATACAAAAAAAAACAAAAGAGATTTTAATAAAAATGGATTGCTTTAGTAAAGAAAATGAACAAATATATTTAGAAAGAATGACAGGGTATGTTTATACGGTTTTATTGGTAAATGAGAAAATACCTTATAAAGATTTTGTTCGGCTTTTTTTTAGATTGAAGCATGTGATCCCAGATGTAACAGAAAATGTTATGGGAATGGAAAAATGGTGTATCAGACAGTACATAAAAAGTAGAAAATTAATTATTTTTTTGTATTTAAAACTAAGAGTTATTATGGGGAAATAAAAGAATTTACAGGAGTATTAGGGAAGATGGGAGAAATATTCCTTTATAACCATGGGGGAAGTGCGAACCATGGCTGTGAGGCGCTTGTACGTAGCCTGCGCATTCTATTGGGAGAGCAAACCAAGTTAAAGTTATTTTCAGAAGCACCACAACAGGATTTTCATTATGGAATTCAGGATATAGCAGACATTCAACCGGGAACGCAGGCATATTCTAAGATTAATTTTGAATTTTTGAAAGCATATTTGCAATTAAAGCGAAATAAAGATTATTTTCCGATGGACATTCTTCCATATAAGAAAAGTATAAAATCTTTAAAAAAGGGAGATGTTGAAATATCGGTTGGCGGAGATATTTATTGCTATGATGATTATCCTAAATTTATCAAATTGCACGAGTTGATTTCTAAAAGAGGATGCAAGTCGGTCTTGTTAGGGTGTTCTTTGGAAAAACAACTTTTTGATGACCCGCTTTTTGTTGAAGACATGAAGCGTTATACCTACATATCGGCGAGAGAATCTTTGACATATCAATTGTTAAAAGACAATGGACTGACTAATATTGGGCTTAATCCAGATTCGGCGTTTACCCTTCCGGCAGAATATCTTCCATTACCTGAAGGATTTGTAGAAAACAATACTATCGGACTTAATGTAAGCCCGTTGGTTATTAGGAAAGAATCCAGAAAAGGAATTGTGTATGATAATTTTGTATATATGATGCAATGGATTTTAGAAAATACAGAATGTGCTATTGCATTGATTCCTCATGTGGTGTGGGAGGATAATGATGATAGAACTGTCCTGAGAGAGCTGTACAATAAATTTAAAAACACTGATCGTGTAGTGCTTATTGATGATTGTAATTGTATGCAGTTAAAAGGTTATATTTCCAGATGTCGTTTTTTTGTTGGGGCGAGAACCCATGCAACAATTGCAGCATATTCCACGGGAGTACCGACTTTGGTGTTGGGATATTCTATTAAATCTCGAGGAATTGCCAAAGATCTGTTTGGAACAGAAACAAATTATGTGATTTCGGTACAGGATTTAAGAGAAAAAGAAAACTTGTTTGAGGCATTCAGGTGGATATTTGAGCATGAACATGAAATTAAAGGACATCTTGAAAACGTGATGGATGAATATGTAGAAAGGGCTAGAAACATAAAGAATATAATCAGGAGTACTTGGTAAATGGATTTAATTACAGTTATTATACCAATTTATAAAGCAGAAAAATATTTAGATAGATGTATTAGTTCTGTTGTTTGTCAGACATATCGAAATCTTGAAATTATTCTTATTGATGATGGATCACCGGATCAGTGTCCAGAAGTTTGTGATAAATGGGCTCAAAAAGACAGTCGTATTAAAGTTATACATCAAGTTAATAAAGGAATAAGTGGAGCTAGAAATGTAGGCCTGGCTAATGCTAATGGAAAATATATTCTTATGGTTGACAGTGATGATTATTTATATAACGGTATGGTCGAAGTTATGTATAAAGCGCTGATAGAGGAAGATACAGATTTAGTAATCTGCGATTTCCAAAGGGGTGTTGAGACTTTATTTCAGTTTACATACTGTACCGGAATCCCTGCAGAGGTAATTGATGGGGAAACTGCATTGTATCGTATATATTCAGGAAACGACAAAGCTTTACAGTATGTTGCTCCTTGGGGAAAATTATATAGAAGAGAACTTTTTGATAAAATTCAATATCCGGAGGGCAGAATTTTCGAGGACATTTTTGTCACACATCAAATATTATTTCGGTGTAAAAAAATTGCTGTAATTCCACAAAAACTAACCTATTATTTTCAGAATCCAACAAGTATTATGAATAAAGAATTTCATGTGGGAAAGCTGGATTATCTGCCAGCGTTAAAGCAACGTATCGAATTCTATCACATACATCATTTGAGAGAACTTGAAGAGATAGCCTATGACGAATATCTCCATGCGTTGATTTGGGAGTATTCCCGTGTGAAGGATTTGTTAGATGATAAGTCGAAAATGAGATATATCGTCTTGTGTTATCGGTCTATTTATAAAAAGGGGTATGCGAGTAAACGTTATCCAAATGAAAATGCACTTTTCTTGGGTGCTTTTGATTTGAATCCTAAATTGATTGTTCTATATTGGAAAATAACTGCTAAGTTAAAAAAATTATTAGGGAAATAATATGAATAAAGCATTAGTAAGTATTGTTACACCATGTTACAATGGAGAAAGTTATCTTTCTCGTTTTTTTGATTCAATTTTAAATCAAACATATACTAATTTAGAGGTGGTTCTAATAAATGATGGCTCGACCGACCGAACAGAAAATGTAGTGAATCAGTATCGTTCGCTATTTGATAAAAAAGGAATTACCTTGATCTATGAATTTCAGAAAAATGCAGGTCAGGCGGCAGCTCTAAATAGGGGACTAAAGCTATTTACGGGTGAATATGTTACTTGGTTAGATTCTGATGATGAAATTATGCCTGATTTTATTAAGAAAAAAGTTGATTTTTTGGAAAAGAATTCGGAATATGTTTACTGTTACGGTAAAGCTATAGCTGTAGATGAGGACGAGCCAGATAAAATAGTGGATGTTTTTGAAAAAAGAAAGAAAAATGGAAGATATGCTTTTTTTGAAGATATACTTATGGTAAGAGATGTATTTTTTTCCGGATATCTGGTAAAAACTGCTGCGTTTGAAAAGGTAATTCTGAATCGAGAAATTTATACAGGCGCAGGCGGACAGAATGCCCAGATACTTTTGCCGTTAGGCTGGTACTATGGGGAACCCGGATATGTGGACAAGTCAGTATATAAATATTATGTGAGAAACGAAAGTCATTCCCATAGTCAAAATTCTAGTGAAAAAATCATTCAACAATTATACAATTATGAACAGATCTTATTACATACACTGGAGAGAATCTCAGATAAAGATGTATTAAAATATAATGATATAGTAAAAGGATATTATGCAAAACTCCGTTTTGGCAATGCAATAGATACTAAAAAAGCAGAGTTGATAAAAAAGCATTATTTTGAACTGAAAAAGACAGGGAGAGCGACAAAAAAGGATTTTGTATTGTATATAAAATATACAAATAAAATTATACGGAATATATTACATGCAGGGTAAAGAAAAATGTATTCATTTATTTATAGATTATATTTTTATTTAAAAAGAAAAGAAAAAAAAGCCAAAGAGGAGAGAAAAGAACCTTCGAAATTTTTAAAAAATTTTTTGGATAGGATAGAATGGATCTATAATGTGTTAATCCGGAATTGGTATATGAAACATCCATCAAAACGATGTGGCATAGCAGAAAGAGCACGAAAACAGAAGGTTATTGTATCACTGACGTCTTACCCCAAACGTATAGGTACAGTGTGGCTGACGATTGAGACTCTTCTGCGGCAGAGTGTGAAACCGGATGCAATTATTTTGTGGCTAGCAAAAACGCAGTTTGAAAATATGGATGATTTACCTAAAGCATTATTGCGACAGCGGGAAAGAGGTCTTTCAATTCGGTTTTGTGAAGACCTGCGCAGTCATAAGAAATATTATTATGTGATGCAGGAATATCCGGAAGATTTGATTATTTTGGCAGATGATGATATGTTCTATCCGCGGGATACAATCAAGAAATTGCTGGATATGCATAATGAAAATCCAGATGATATATGTACAATGACAGCGCAGGTAATAGAGCCATCTTTTGAAGCAAAGCCCTCTTTGTGGAGAAATCCAAAGTTAAAAGAGACGTTCAAACATTCAGACAACATTCAGATTTTTTCGGGAAGCGGCTCATTATATCCGCCACATACATTGGATGAAAAGCTTTTTGATGTGAAACTGATTCAGAAATTATGCCCCTATGCAGATGATCTGTGGCTGACTTTCATGGCATATCGTAATAATACAAAGATAACAGCGGCAACTCCTTGGCGTTCGTTTCCTATTACAATTTATGGGACGGCAGAAGGGAGTCTTTGGTATGTTAATGCCGCAGAGGGGCAGAATGATGAACAATGGCAGGCAATGTTAGAGTATTTTAACGGGAGCATGAAATGATAAAGAAAATTGCACAGCGAGTTCGATTTTTAAAAAGAATAAATTTTTTTCAGTTCTTACATTTGAATTATTTTTGTAAATCAATTATACGAACTGACCAGAGCAAATTAATTCCGTACAAGAACTCCGTTATTGATATTGCGTCAGGTGCACGGATTTATATTGGTGGAGGAGACATAGAAATTGGCTGTGATCTTCTGCGAAAATCAAAAGCAGAAACGCGTCTTCGTTTAAGGGAGAGCGCAATCTGGAGTATTTATGGAGGATGCAAAATTTCTTACGGATCAACGGTTGAAATATTGAAGGATGCTGTTTTTGACTGTAAATATTTTACAATGAATAGTAATAGTACGGTGATTGTGGCAGAGAAAATTATTTTTGGAAAGGATGTAATGATCGGACGGAATGTTGTGGTTTATGACAGTGATCATCATCAGATAATAGATGAACAAGGTAAAATCGCAAATCGTCCGGCACCTGTAGTTATTGGAGATCATGTATGGCTGGCAACAAACGTACTGGTATTGAAAGGGGTAACAATAGGAGAGGGAAGCGTCGTTGGTGCAAATTCTACTGTGAACAAAAGGGTTGGCAGCCATATGATTTTTAGTAGCGAACATAGATCGCATATCAAAGAAAATGGTGGCAAGTGGGACAGAATGAGCCCGAGTGTTGAAAGGTAAAAGTATGAGATGGATCAAGAAAGTTTTGAAACCTATAATATACAGTTTGGGGATTAGAAAAAAGCCGCCGACATTGTCGAAAGAAGAGCAGTGGAGAGCCAGAGGGGTAACTATAGGGAAGAACTTTGATGGGCCGGACAGTACTATTGATTACTGTTTTGGACATTTGGTTACGATAGGAGATAATGTAACAATTTCAGGCACAACTATCCTTGCACATGATGGAACAACAAAAAAGGCATTAGGTTATTGTAAAGTGGCTCCGGTTAAAATAGGAAATGATGTTTTTATTGGTTACGGCTCGGTAATTCTTCCGGGAGTTACTATTGGGAATAAAGTGATTGTCGGTGCGGGAACAATTTGTTCAAGAGATATTCCAGACAATTCAGTAGTTGTGCGGGGATCTGACACGACTTATAGGATTTTGTGTACCTATGATGAATATATAGACAAGCAGAAAAAGAGGTTGGAAACACTTCCGGTATCAAATAAAATTTTTTCAGAGCGTACGGATGATGAGTGGAAAAGCTGGAAAGAGGAGCTCGAAAATTCCGGAGGAGGATTTGATTTGTAGATATTAAAAGTTTTGTGCATAATTCATATAGAAAATTAAAAAAGCTAAAATTTGAGGTGACACAATATGTCCAGAAAAAAAAATAGTCTTAATAACTTAGTGTGGGGAATACTTGGAAATTTATTGACTTCTGTTGTTGCAATTGTTATTCCCAGACTTTTTATTGTGAACTATGGTTCCGAAGTGAATGGACTTCTGTCCTCAATTCGTCAAATATATGTTTATCTTGCTTTGTTGGAAGTTGGAGTGGGAGATGCCTCTGTAGTGGCGTTGTATGGACCGATTGGTCGAGGAGAACATGATGCTGCTAATCATATTCTGGCAGCGACAGACCGCTATTATAAAAAAATTGGTGTTATATATGCAGGGTGCGTGGGTGTATTAAGTATTGTATATCCTCTTTTGTTAGATACAACCATTCCTTACATGACTTGTTGTTTGGTCATACTGTTACAAGGATCAGGCAGTGTAATCAGCTATCTGGTTCAGGGCAAATATAATATGTTACTTAGAGTTGATAATAGAAATTATGTTACTACAAATCTAGGTACAGTGACAACAGTATTAACCGATGTGACAAGAATTATTTTATTGATGCATGGAAAAAGCATAGTAGCGGTGCAGACAACATATCTGATTTTTAATCTTATAAAAATGATTTATGTCAGTTGGTATATCAAGAAAAATTATAAATGGCTGGATTTGAGTGTCTCTCCCAATTTTGAAGCTATTTCACAGCGCGGCGCTGTTTTTATGCATCAGATATCATCTTTAGTATTTAGTCATACGGATGTATTAATTTTAACCTTTGTGTCTGGATTAAAGACAGTTAGTATCTACTCCATGTATGCTACTATTTACGGAATGGTAAATAATATCATTACAATCGTGTCCAATAGTGTACAATCAGCACTGGGACAAATATTTAATACAGATAAGAAACGTTACATAGAATTGAATGAGGCTTTTGAAACTTATTATCTGGCACTGGTTTTTTCGTTATATGCAATAACTTCTATTTTTATTCTGCCATTTATGAGATTATATACGTCAGGTGCAGATATAAATTATATAGATTGGAGACTGCCGGTATTATTTGGGGTTTATCAATTATTGAGTTACGGACGTATATCTTCTAATTTTATTATCGGTTTTGCAGGAGAGTTTAAGTCGACTCAGTGGCGAGCATGGCTAGAGACCACTATTAATTTGGTCGTTTCTTTTATATGTGTATTTAAATTTGGAATATATGGCGTATTGTTTGGAACAATTGCAGCGGTACTATATCGTGCAAATGATATTATTTTATTTGCAAATCACAGAGTTCTAAAGCGTAGCGCATGGCCAACTTATCGTAGATGGCTGACAAACGCAATTATTTTTATAATAGTTGTTTGGGGCTTCGGTAGAATACCAATGAGGATGGACTCTTATTTTTGGCTTTTTGTAAATGCGGTATGGGTTAGCATATGTGTAATTATTGCTTTTTTTTGCGTGGATAGTGTAGTAGAACGGAAAGCGAGAAAAATTGCTTGGGAATATGTTAAGAGCGTTATGGAGATGGTTTTACGGACGCGATAAGTATGATTGATTCATGCAAGAGGTATATAGTCTGGACAAGTCCTTAAGCGAGCAGACTCTAAGATGGTATCTTTTAGTTGAAGTGCCGATATCCAACAAAACGGAATCGCGGTACTGATCTTCCGGAATACTCATGGAAGAAAAAAGCGTTTGAAAGGCGGGAAAATTTGCGTTTGCATTAAGCACTGGAAGATTGATTTTTGTGCATGTGAAGAAATGGAGAGTAAAGATGCCATATTTTAGTGTGGTTATACCGGTTTACAATTCTAAAAAATATTTACCAGATGCGGTACATTCTATTTTGAATCAGCCGATTCAAGACTTTGAAATTATTTTAATTGATGATGGATCCAATGATGGTACGGAAGTGGTTTGCGATAAATTTGCAGAACAGTATTCCTGTATATGTGTGATTCACCAGACAAATCAGGGAGTATCAGCTGCCAGAAATACAGGGATTAGAAAAGCACAGGGAACTTATATCATGTTTCTTGATGCGGATGACTGCTATGTGACTGGAGCGATTAATCAGGAAATGCTCTTGGAATGCAATAAGGGATATGGGGTTATTATGTATTCCTCGCTGAGTGCCAATGTAAAGCGTAACCGTTATTGCATTGATATGAAAATGGGAGAAGCCGTTATTCGAGGCGGTCAGGCGTTGCCTATTAGCGGTCATTTTGGTTCTTGTCTGTATAGACGGGATGTTTTGTTAGAGAGAAACGTATATTTTGATGAAGGCATAAGGCTGAATGAAGATGAAACATTTAAAATGAAAGCAATGTATGCAGCGGATTTTGTCAGGATGAAAGAAAGCTTTCTGTATATTTATAATACGACACCTAATTCTGCACGATATATAGAAAAGAATATATATGATTACATAGAAGCTTGGAAGAAAGTAAATGTATGGTTGATGCAGAATGGAGAAAGAGGTAATAGACGGCAGGCGGAAAGTTATGTGTGGCAAAAGATTCTGTCCAGAATGCTATTGTATGCGAAATTATATATACAGCAAGGACATGGAAAAAAGATTTGTTGTATGAACTCGAGAGAATAAAGGTATTAGAACCGTTGAAGAATATTTTTATAGGGGATATGATTCCAAGTCAGAGAAAAGAACTGGCTATGTTTCAGGATAATATTGATCAGTTTGTGAAATATTCCAGGATAGAAGGGTACAAAATACGTATAGGGAGAATATTATTGAAGGTCCCGCTTATACGGTATATACGGGATAAGAAAAGATTTCCGTGGACACATGTGAAGGGGAGCGGCGGAGTATTTTGATGTGTCATATCAGTCGGAGAACCGTTAATAAAATGCCGGAGAAAATGGATTATGGAGATAGAAGGGAATGAATATTACGGTGTGATGAATCACATTTCCGGCAGGAGTGAACAGCTTCCGGATATATGAAGAAATAACAGCCTTTATTTCAAGGGGATTATAAAGTATAATATCTATGTGACTGCATCGGTCATAAGTATACGGATGATATTTCAGAAGGCTGACGGGGGATAACAGATCATGAAAAAGCTGACATTCAGAGAGCTTATATTTGTGGCAAGTATGCTGTTCGGACTGTTTTTTGGAGCGGGGAATCTGATCTTTCCCGCGTCTATGGGACAGATGGCGGGCAGCAGTATGTGGCAGGCGGCAGCAGGATTCCTGATCACGGGAGTCGGGCTGCCGCTTCTTGGCGTGGCTGCCCTGGGGATCAGCCGGGAGGACGGGCTCCTGGAACTGAGCAGCAGGGCGGGAAGACGGTTCGGACTGTTCTTTACCTGTGCGCTGTATCTGACGATCGGTCCCTTTTTTGCGATCCCCAGATGCGCTACAGTCTCCCATACTGTGGGGATCGAGCGGATCCTTCCGGGAACGGGGCAGAGCGTCGGGCTCGCCGTGTTTTCTTTCCTGTTTTTTGCTGCAGTGCTCTTCTTCTCCCTTCGCCCGGGGGAGATCCTGACCTGGGTGGGAAAAGTGCTCAATCCCCTTTTCCTGTGCTTCCTGGGGATACTGGTCGTGAGGGCCCTGATCTCTCCCATGGGCGGGATCGGGGCGGCAGAAGCTTCCGGAGCCTATGCGGACAGCGCGTTTTTTACAGGTCTTCTGGAAGGGTACAATACAATGGATGCGCTGGCAGGGCTCGCCTTCGGGATCATCGTTGTGGATGTGATCCGCTCCCTGGGAGTGGAAAAACCGGAGGATGTGGCAGAGAGCACGGTGAAGGCAGGATTGTTCAGTTCCCTCCTCATGGCAGTGATCTATATCCTGGTGACTGTCATCGGCGCCCAGAGCCGGGGCGTGTTCCCGGCATCCGCTAACGGGGGAGAGGCACTGGCGTATATCGCAGACTATTATTTCGGCAGTGTGGGAGCAGTGATCCTGGCGGTCACAGTCACGGTGGCATGCCTGAAGACCGCGGTGGGACTGATCACAAGCTGTGGAGAGACTTTTGCGAAACTGTTCCCGAAGGGACCATCCTACTCTGTATGGGCGGTGATCTTCTGTATCGTTTCGTTCCTGATCGCCAATCTGGGACTGGACTCGATCATCGCCTGGTCCATGCCGGTACTGATGTTCCTCTATCCTGTCGCGATCGTGCTGGTCGCGCTGACGCTGACAGGGAGATTTTTCGGGGACAGCCCCGTCGTCCTGCGGTGGACGCTCGGGTTTACCGCAGCGGCAGCCATCTTTGACTTCCTCCGTGCGCTCCCGGGGCAGATGCAGGAGCTTGCTCCGCTGGGATGGCTGGCGGATCTCGCGGGAGGGATCCTGCCGTTTTCGGAGCAGGGGTTCGGCTGGGTGGTGCCGGCGGTCCTGGGACTGGCTGTGGGGCTGATGTGCCGGAGAAGGGAGCAGAGAAGAGGGGCGGACGTGAGATGAGAGAAATGGGGGTGAGCGCATGACGCTTCATACAGTGCTGGTCAAACCGGCTTCCGGACTGTGCAATATGCGGTGCAGCTACTGTTTTTACTGCGACGAGATGGAGAAACGTGAAGAAGGAGTCCGCGGGATGATGTCCGTGGATACGGCGAAAAACCTGATAAAAAAGGCGATGAGGCAGGCAAAAGACGAGGTCTGTTTTGCCTTTCAGGGGGGAGAGCCGACTCTGCGGGGGCTGGACTTTTTCCGGGAGGCGGTCCGGCTTGAGGAGCGGTTTAACCGGAGAGGCATCCGTGTGATAAACACGCTTCAGACAAACGGTTACGCCATTGATGAGGAGTGGTGCCGTTTTTTTAAGGAACATGATTTCCTGATCGGCATATCGGTGGATGGGACAGAAGAACTGCATGACAGATACCGGCATGACGCGGCGGGAGGTCCGACCTATTCGCGGGTCAGGCGGGCTGCAGAGCTGCTTGACAGGTACGGCGTGGCCTACAACATTCTCACTGTCGTGACACGCCCGGTCGCAGAGCATGCAAGAGAGATATACATGGAATATAAAAAGAACGGCTGGGATTACCAGCAGTATATCGCCTGCCTCGATCCGTCGGACGAGGAGCCGGGGAAACAGGAGTATTCCCTGACGCCGGAAGCTTACGGAACGTTCCTGACAGAACTTTTCCGGCTGTGGGAGAAGGACTGGAGAAAGGGAAAAGCGCCTTACATCCGGCAGTTTGAAAATTATATCGGGATCCTCATGGGAATCCCGCCGGAGTCCTGCGAGCAGAGAGGGACCTGCAGCGTACAGTGCGTGGCGGAAGCGGACGGAAGGGCATACCCTTGTGATTTTTACGCCATGGACGGATACTGCCTGGGAAATTATAATGATAACAGCATCGGGGAATTTTTCGAAAGTGAGACGGCAAAACACTTTGTGGAGGAGTCCCTGAAACACGACAAGGCGTGCAGGGAGTGCCGCTGGTTTCATCTTTGCCGCAACGGATGCCGCAGACACAGGATGCAGGATGAGGAAACGGGGCTTTACAGAAATCATTTCTGTGCGGGATATCAGATGTTTTTTGAGAAATGTGCTCCGAGAATGAAAGAGATCGCTGACTATCTCAGTAAATGAGACAGTCAGCGATCTTTTCTAACGGCGTCTGTGCGGTCTTATTCCGTAACGGCGCAGAAGCCTTCGGCGTAGAATGCGCCTCCCATAGGCAGGTTTTCCGTAAAGAGAGTGACCGTATTTCCGTCCTGGCGGAAATGCACCGGAGTGCCGGTCCGCATACAGGTGACGGCTTTTACAGGCCTTTCGGAGAGAAGAGAGATCTGCTCCGGAAGAGAGGGAGTATCTCCGTATGCATAGAAGACATATATTTTGTCCTTTTTCTGTGTATAGAACAGATCTTCCCCGAAATACGGAGCGCAGATGCGCGTCCCATATATGCCGTCTCCGCAGATCTTAAGCCATGCGCCCATGTCCTGCAGAGAGCGTACCGCAGGAGCGGGAAGCTGTCCGTCCGGCTGCGGCGCGATATTGAGAGCCAGATTTCCGCCTTTGCTCACAACGTCCAGGAGGAGAAGGACAAGCTGATGCCCGCTCTTAAACGTATCCGTGTAGTGGAAAGAAAACTTTTTTCCCACGGTCGTACACGTTTCCCACGGGACACTGAGGGCTGTCTCCGGTACGGTTTTTTCCGGCGTGATGAAGTTCTCATACTCTCCGCCGCAGGTGCGGTCAGAGACGATCAGGTGGGGCTGGGAGGAAGAGCGGATCTCCTCGACGATCTCTCCGAGGCGGATATCCTGCCCCAGATTGTCGGGGCGCACCCAGCCGCCGTCCAGCCAGAGGACATCGACTTTGCCGTATCCGGTGCAGAGTTCACGGATCTGCCGGTGCGTGAACTGCACGTATTTCTCCCAAAGCTCAGGATTCTCCGCGATATCATAATTTACATTTCTGTCGGTCGCGGGACCGAACTGAGGAGCCCAGTAATACTCGCTGTTCCAGTCTGGCTTGGAAAAGTACACAGAGATACCGAGTCCCTGTCTGCGGAATTCCCGGAAGAGCGCGCCCACGATGTCCGCATCTTTATGCGTGTGGAACGGGCAGCTCTCTGCCGTGATCTTATAGTCGGTCGTTTCTGTGTCATACATACAGAATCCGTCGTGATGCTTTGTCGTGAAAAGCAGGTATCTGAACCCGCACTCAGCAGCCAGCCGTGCCCATCCTGCGGGATCAAATTTGACGGGATTGAATGTTTTGTTCGCGTCCCGGTACTGCTGCTTGCATGTCTCGATATCATCCCATGTCATGTCTTCCTGACTCCATGAGGCGTCCCCGTCGCATAGCGGCCAGCTCTCGTAAGTGCCGAGCTGGCATCCGGGCGCCCAGTGCATCATCAGACCCAGTTTCTGGTCCGTAAACCATTCCAGATGCTCCCTGACTGCTTCTGATCTCGGGGGAATGTATTCTTCCGGTGCGGTATAGTTGTGTATACCGTTAACGATAAGTGTTTTAGCCATGATATTCTGCTCCTTTTCTTGTATCCGGACAAAAAAACCGGACGGTTTCTTCTAATATACCGCCCGGCTGTCATATTGGAAAGAGTCATTTCTTTTCATCAGGTGTACTTTTTTTATCCTGGCAGATCATAAGCGTAGCGGCAAGGCGCCCGTTTTCATCGATAGAAAATGAGAGGCCGCTGTTTCCTCCGAAATGCAGACGGATGCGCTCGTTTACGTTGCGTATCCCGAATCCGTGGGAGACCTTCAGATCCATGTCCTCGTACCGGAGATAGGCATTGAGTTTGTCGGGATCCGCGCCCCTTCCGGTATCGGTCACCTGCACGAAGAGCCTGCCGCCTTCCTCCCATGCACGGAGAAAGACAGTGATGCCGGCGTCCTGGCGCGTGATGCCGTGCCGGATCGAATTTTCTACCAGAGGCTGCAGAGTGAATTTTGGGATAAAGATCTCTGTGTCCGGCTGGTATGCCGTGATCTCAAGCCGGATCTCCTGGCGGAAACGCAGTGTATAGATGGAGATATACTCCCGGATATTTTCCACCTCTGTGTGGATGCTGACAAGCTGGTCGGGTTCTGTGATGCTATAGCGCATCAGATTGGCGATAGAGTCTACCGTGGCGGCGATATCGTCCTGATCACGCATCAGCGCCATGTAGTTCACGGTATTCATGGCATTTAATACAAAGTGCGGATTCATCTGTGCCTGAAGCGCCTTCAGTTCGCTGATCCTTCTTTCTTCTGCAGATCTCTGTATCTGTTCGTTCAGCCGGTTGACACGGCGGATCAGATCTGCAAAACTGGTGTTCAGCCGGCGGATCTCCGTCGGACCGGAGCCTGAAAACGCCGACAAGTCTACACTGCGCGTGTCCTGGATGCTCTCGATCTTCCGGGTCAGCTGAACCACCGGACGGGTGATGCCTCTTGAGAGCAGAAGGGAGGACAGTGCGCCGATGACGAGGAAAAAGAGCGAGCAGAACAGATAAGGGAGCATGACGGTGTGGAGCTGTTCCGTGATATCGCTGTATGGCGTAAGGAAGAGGAGCTGCAGTCCCCAGTCAAGTTCCGCCGAACTGTATATATAAGAACTGCCGTTCATCCCCAGCCTCTGATGAGAGGTGTCTCCAAGAAACTGTTCCGCTGCGTCCGACAGGTCGGGAAGTGTGTCCGACTGGTACAAAAGGGCTCCGTCACGGCTGAAGAGCGCAAATCCGCTGTTGGCTGTGAGCGGATGAAAAGAAAAGATCTGCGGGATGCGGTTCGCCGGCACACGGCAGAGGAGTACTCCGACCCCGTCTTCCAGGCGTGGACCGGAATAATGGCTGTTCTGGAGCTTTTTGGCAAAACAGAGATACCCGTCTTCTCCGTCTACAAAAATATACTGGCGTGAGACCTGGTCAAGTGCATGGCTGTACCACTCGCTGTCAAGGACAGTGTCTGCACTGAAGAGACGGCTGACGCGCCGGACCGTGGTATCAGAGCCAAAAAGCGTGCTCACCGGAAGTTCCGGATTGATATAAAGTACGGAAGAAAACCCTTTGTTGGACAGGGTAGTCTGGGAATTCAGGATATAAGCTATCCGGCTGTTCAGCTCGGATTTCGTCTGAAGATCCTCCAGCCTGTCATCGCCAACCGGTCTGGAAAGCAGATTCCCCAGCTCCTCATCTGAGGTATACATATAAGTGAGCTGGTCCAGCTCCTGCGTGAAAAGGCGGCACAGAGAGTTGTTGGCGTCCACCAGAGAGTCATATGACGCCAGGATCTGGTTGGTGATGGAATGCTGGAAGAGGCCATAGGTGACCAGGTTCAGTGTGATCAGTATGCCGGAGATGATCAGGCATATGATCAGAAAGCTGCGTTTGGTGATGCTCATGAATGTGCCTCCTTTTCGGGAAGGTCAGGGTGAAGGTCCCTTGAACTGTAGAGATTGCGGTATTCGCTGGGAGTCATGCCTGTCTGTTTCTTGAAAGATCTGGCAAAATAGTGCGGATCTTCGTATCCCGACCGGGCGCATACGTCTTTGATGGGGATGGAGATATCCTGCAGCAGTTCCTGGGCGCAGAGCAGACGCTGGCGGGAAAGATAGCTGCTGATCGTCTGTCCCATTGCCTGTTTAAAGACCGTGCTCAGATAAGGAAGAGACAGGTTGGCGCGGTCTGCAAGCTGGGAGATATTAAAGCCGGGATCAGAGAAACATTCCTGGATCACCTGGATACAGTGCGCCACGATCGGCTGTTCATATTCACTTTTCCTGTTCCTGGCGTACGCCATGAGCTCCTGGCAGCGGGTGTAAAGATAAGAAACCCGTTCCGGAGGTGAGGAGAGATCCCAGTAGTCGTCCATCCCCTGCTTTTTCATGTCTTCAAGAGAGGACTTATCTTTGCCGATCTCACTCTGGTAGGAAAAGGTGTAGTTCAGCAGTGTAGAGCCGAGCGTGCCTGCCGTGTCATGGAGGAGCGCTTCGGCAAGCACTCCGTCGTGCAGAAATTCATAGACGGTTTTCTCATCTCCACGCCGCAGAAGGGAGAGCATCCGGTCTTTCAGAGCCTCACTTCCGGTCAGGCGCCGGATCTCTTTCTTTGCCGCAAGGTCCTTGCCTATCTTCGTGAGAAGAAGTTCCAGTTCTTTTATCTTCTGCCTGGTGACAGGCTTCAGGATGTAATCTGTCACGCGGTACTGCAGCGCTTTCTGCGCATATTCAAATTCACTGTGCCCGCTTAGGAGGATGATGCGGGTGCCGCGGTGATTCTCGTACAGATAGCGGGAAAGTTCTATGCCGTTCATGCGGGGCATCTTGATATCTGCGACAACGACATCGGGAGGGTTGTCCTCGATCATCGAGACGGCTTCCACCCCATCTGTGGCGCAGCCTGCCAGTTCGCCGTTGAAATCATCCCAGTGCAGCATCCTGCACAGCCCTTCAAGGGCAAGATAGTCATCGTCCACAAGCAGTACTTTTATCATAGATATCTTCCTCCTCATCTGTAACTCACATTTGATAACGATCTGTAACGATCATCGGGTATTATAGCATATGCCTGACGGATTTGTGAATTATTTCCTAAAAATAATGAGGAGAGGTACTTTTTTTAGGCAGATAGCATCAGATAAAAAAGATGCACCTCATATGAAAATTGTGCCGTTGTTGAAGTTCGGGCACGGATGATACACTTTACGTAGAAAAACACGGAAAGAAAAGGGGAATGTTATGAAAACTACAACTACAAACCCGGCTGTCGTGAAAAAAAAGAAAAAAAGTTTCTGGCAGGTATTTAAGAAAAACCTTCCACTGACTATCATGGCAGCGCCGGGACTGATCGTTATGATCCTGTTCCGATACCTTCCTATGTCGGGGCTGCTCCTGGCGTTTAAGCGTTTCAGTGTCAGAGACGGGATTTTTGGGAGCGAGTGGATCGGATTCGACAATTTTGAATTCCTGTTCAAGACGACGGATGCGTGGATCATCACTCGAAACACGCTGCTCTACAATGGAATGTTCATTATCCTGGACCTTGTGATGGCGGTTGCTATGGCGATCGGTCTGAATGAACTTTTGAAAAAACGCAGGGCAAAGATCTATCAGACGATCTTTATGGCGCCTTACTTCCTGTCCTGGGTTGTCGTTTCATTTATGGCATTTTCGCTGTTCAGTGTGGACGACGGTCTGTTCAACCACCTGCTCAATTATTTCGGGTTTGCCGGAGTGGACTGGTACTCTGAGCCGGGAAAATGGCCGTTTATCCTGACGTTTTTCCAGATCTGGAAAACGATCGGATACTCTACGGTCATGTACCTGAGTTCTTTGACAAGCATCCCGAACGATTACTATGAAGCTGCGGTGATCGACGGGGCGACGAAATGGCAGCAGATCAAAAATATCACTCTGCCGTGCCTGAAATCTATGATGATCGTTCTGACGATCCTGGCGATCGGAAGGATCTTCTACGCTGACTTTGGTCTGTTCTTCCAGCTTCCGAGGGATTCGGGACCGCTGTATGATGTGACACAGGTTATTGATACATATGTATACAGAGCGCTCAAAGAGACCGGAAATGTCGGCATGGCATCTGCGGCAAGTTTGTACCAGTCGATTGTAGGATTTGTCCTTGTGGTAGGAACAAACCTCGTCGTACGGAAGATAGATTCGGACAGCGCATTATTCTGACAGGAGGGGTTACGGATGAAAAGTATATTTAAGAGGAAAAAGAACAGGGATGAAGGGGTCCCTGATCTGACGATAAACCGGATATCCAAAAAAGCTGATATCGTGCTGAATATCTGCTTCTCCGTCTGGACTCTGGCCTGTGTGCTCCCGCTCCTGCTCGTGGTGATCGTGTCGTTCAGCAGTGAGCAGAGTATTTTTGAAAACGGGTACAGTTTCTTCCCGTCTGAGTGGAGCCTGGCTGCATATGAGTTTTTCTTTAAACTGGGAGACCAGCTCATCCGCTCCTATGGGATCACGATCTTCGTGACTGTAGTCGGAACGCTGTTCAGCCTGGCGATCAGTGCAAGTTTTGCATATGTGCTCAGCCGTAGCGATTATGCATACAACAGGCTGTTTACGCTGCTGATGCTCTTTACGATGCTGTTCAACGGAGGAATCGTTGCAACATATATGGTGAACACACAGATGCTTGGTTTGGGGAACAGCGTATGGGCACTGATCTTCCCGATGTCGTTCAATGCATTCTATATCGTGGTGCTGAGGACCTTCTATAAGAGTATACCGGTTGAGCTGATAGAGGCCGCGAGAGTGGACGGAGCCACTGAGTTCAAGACATTCTTCCGGATCGTGCTCCCGCTTTCCAAACCGGGTATCGCAACGATCGGTATGTTTACGATGATCGCATACTGGAACGACTGGTTCCTTGGAATGCTCTATATCATAGATCAGGAAAAATATCCTGTGCAGACGCTGCTGTGGAGTATGCAGAACAGTCTGGAATTTATGAAACAGTCTTCGGCAAATGCACTGGAATATGCCGAGATGGCAGCCAATGCGCCGACTGACAGCGGACGTATGGCTCTTACCGTACTTGTAGTCCTTCCGATCCTTCTGGCGTATCCGTACTTCCAGAAATATTTCGTAAAAGGACTTACAGTAGGCGGAGTCAAGGGCTGATATACTATGTATTCAGAACGCAGGGCGTTTTGATAGATTAAATCTTTAAGAGGAGGAAAAATTATGAAACTGAGAACAAAGCGGTTACTCAGCATTGGTCTTGCGGCGGCTATGACAGCAGGGCTTCTGGCAGGGTGCGGACAGAAAGGCGGATCGGACAACGGTGGAAGTGACGAGGATGGCATCACTACATTGACATGGTATATGTCCATCAACCCGGTGGCAGCGGATACAGATAAGGTGATCGAGAAACTCAACGAGTACACACGCGAAAAGATCGGTGTGGAGATCGATTACAATGTGATCGCCAACCCGGATTATAAAGAAAAGATGCCGAACCTGATCAATGCAGGAGAGTATTTTGACATCTGCTTTACAGCAAACTGGACGACAGACTATCTTCAGTTTGTAGGCAAGGACGCATATCTGGATATAACAGAACTCCTTCCGGAATATGCAAAAGAAACATATGATTTCATTCCGCAGGAAGTATGGGATACAGTAAAGGTTGACGGACAGATCTACGGTGTTCCTTCCTATAAAGAGATGGGATGGCAGGGCGGAATCGTGTACAACAGCGATCTCGCTGAGGAATACGGTATCGATATGAGCCAGGTTTCTACATTAGAGGATTATACAAAAGTCCTTGAGACAGTTGCAGAGAAGTCAAAAGCAGCAGGACAGGATGTGATCGGTGTATCAGGCCTTGTCAATGCATGGCCGATGGCTGCTCCGTATGAATCTCTTTCAGGAAATTCCACACTCCCGGCAGTTGCGGCAGTACCGGAATATAACAACTTCGAAGATATGGCAGGACAGACTGTGTTCAACCAGTATGCGAGCGAAGAATACATGAACTACTGCAAGACAGTTTATTCCTGGAACAAAGCAGGATATCTCGGCGGAGATCCGGTCAACTATGACAGCGACACAGCAAACCGCGATAATGATTTCAACAATGGCAAGCTGTTCTCCTATTTTATCAAGAACGCACCGGGTAATGTAGAGATGATGTCAAATTCAAGCGGACATGGTGTAGGATTTGTATCTCTTATGGATCCGTTATTCGAGACAACAAGTGTACTCAGCGGCGGAATCCTTGCGATCTCTTCCGCAAGTGAGCATCCGGAGAAAGCTCTTGAGTTCATCAACCTTCTGAATACAGACGAGTATGTTGGAACGCTGATCCGTCATGGTATCGAGGGAGAGCACTATACAGCGGTAGGTGATGACCAGGTTGACAGAACAATGGGCGGAACACTGGATCCGGCAGACAACGGCTACGACTATACATACGGATGGCAGTTCGGAACACCGTTCAACCAGAAATGGGATATCAGCTATCCGGATAATATTGAAGAACTGTTCCAGGAGTACAATGATTCTGCTGTCATCTCCCAGAACAACGGTTTCTCCTTTGATATGACACCGGTTGAGACACAGGTTGCGGCGCTGACTAACGTGATCGCAGAGTATGGTCCGTCTCTGGAGACAGGATCTGTAGATCCTGAGCAGTACATCCCGGCATTCCTTGAAGAACTGGAAGCGAACGGGGCACAGGATCTGATCGATGAAGTGACGGCTCAGGTTGAAGAGTTTCAGGCATCAAAATAGATGATCCATAACGTTACAGCTGGACTGTAACTCTAAAACCGGCACTGCCAGACGGCGTGCCGGTTTTTACTCTACGGGAAAGTCCTTTTGGGCTCCCTGCAGGATGAGCATGAAAAAATCAGTAAAGAGGAGTTTGGAAATGAAACGACCGAATATATTATTTGTCCTGACGGACGACCAGGGCGCATGGGCGATGCGATGCGCCGGAAATACAGATATCTATACGCCGAATCTGGACTGGCTGGCAAAACAGGGGACGAGATTTGACAATTTCTTCTGTGCCTCTCCGGTATGCAGTCCGGCAAGGGCGTCCATATTGACAGGACGGATCCCTTCACGGCACGGGGTCCACGACTGGATCCGCTGCGGCAGCCTTGACAGGGAAGCGCTCGGAGAGTACAAAGACCATCCGTATTTTGCGAATGAGGACAAGCCGGTACGCTATCTGGACGGTATGACGACTTACACGGATCTGCTCGCAGATAACGGATACTGCTGTGCCCTTTCCGGCAAATGGCATCTCGGAGACAGCATGAACCCTCAGCACGGTTTTACGGACTGGTTTACGATCGGAAGAGGAGGCTGCCTTTACATGGAGCCGGATGTGATCGAGAACGGAGAACTCAGGATAGAGAACCGTTACATCACAGATCTGATAACGGAACATGCCCTGGAAGATATTGATAAATATGCGGACAGATATAAGACTTCAGACCAGCCATTCTATCTGAGCGTCCACTATACGGCTCCCCACGATCCCTGGGATGCGGATCAGCATCCTGCGGAGTATGTGGATATGTACAGGGACTGCCAGTGCACCGCGACGCCGGACGAGCCCCTCCATCCCGACAGGATCCCCACAGCTCCCGGAGGCACCGGGGAGGAGAGAAAACGTCTCCTGAGAGGGTACTACGCCGCGGTCACAGCGATGGACGCGGGAGTCGGACGGCTTCTGGACCGTCTGGAAGAACTGGGGATCGCGGATGATACCCTGGTGATATTTACCGCAGACAACGGCATGAACATGGGGCATCATGGCATCTGGGGAAAAGGAAACGGAACGTTTCCTTTCAATCTGTTTGACACGGCGGTGAAAGTCCCGTTCATCGCACGCTGGCGCGGCGTGATCCCCGCGGACAGGGTCACTGAGAGCATGTGCAGCCATTATGACATTATCCAGACTCTGAAGGAACTGCTCGATCTTGACGGCGAACTGCCTGAGGGGCTGCCGGGGAAGAGTTTCGCTCCTGTACTGACCGGCGCGTCAGATACGGATAATCATGTCGTTATCCTTGATGAGTATGGCTCAAGCCGGATGATCCGCAACCGGGAATGGAAGTATATCCACCGGTATCCGTATGGTCCCAACGAGCTCTATCATCTCTCGGAAGATCCGGGGGAGAAAGAAAATCTGATCGGCTGTCCGGAATATGAAGAGATACGCCGTGAACTGTTTGACCGGCTGCAGAGGTGGTATGTGAAATATGCAGATCCGGCTGTGGACGGGACCAGGGAGGCTGTGACCGGAATGGGGCAGATGCGCCGTCCGGGACTGTATTCCGAAGGCAGGCAGGTGTATGCGGAAACGGCAAAATACCAGAAGTGACAAACAGCCGGAAGGGAAGATATGGATCACTTCATAAAAGAACATAAAATAAATGCATAGAAATCCGTGCGGTGCAGCGTGGACTCAAAGTATAGAGGACACGCTAAGCCACACGGATTTTTGTTTCGCGCAGACCGGAGAAAATTGTCAGACTATTGACAATTTAACATTTTTATATTATATTATTAAAAACTTAACTATTAAGTTTTGAAATGAAATCATCTGCACGCCGGGCTATGTCCGGCGATATTCTGATATAAAGAGGTGGATCAGTATGAAATGTCAGTTTTGTAATAGAGAGAAGGTAGACCGGATCTTCTATGTTGACTGGATGGGGACGGTTTACCAGGTACCGGTGTGCGACAGCTGCCTGAATAAGATGTGGAAGCGCGCTTCGCAGTCGGGACAGACGGAAGAATTTAAGAAGTACACCGGATGGTGGCCGGGGAAACAGGAGCCCAGGCATCTGGGAGACCGCGCCTTTCCGGAGGAAGCGGTGGAAGGACTCAGGCGGAGGAGAAAGCTCGCTGCGCTGCGGATACGCTTAAGCGAGGCTGCGGAAGATGAAGATTATGAAGAAGCGGCGAGGCTCCGCGACGATATCGAAGCGATGGAGGAGGTGTGCCGTCATGGAAATTGATCTGAATCTGTTCAGCCAGCGCTCTCTGCACATTTTTCAGTCAGCGCTGAAGTTTGTCTCACATATGAAACATGGATTTATCGGAAGCGAACATCTTTTGTGGGCGCTCTCCCAGGATGCGGGGACTGCCGGAAGGGTGCTGAGGAGGAACGGGATGGACCCGAACCTGATCGAGGAATATCTCCATCAGTATGACCTTGACGCGAGAACTGCCGGAGAGTTCCGGGCGGTCCAGATCTCCCAGGAAGCAGAGCAGGTGATCCATCTGGCAGAAAGCCGTGCAAAGACCCAGGGACATCCCAATGTGGAACCTGAGGATATCCTGAGAGGGATCCTGGACGCCGGGGAATGCGCTGCGTCCCAGATGCTCCTTTCCCTCGAGGCGGATCCGGAAGAGCTGCGCAGTGAACTGGGCGGAGGCAGCGCTCCGGTGCCGGCAGGGGAGATGGAAGGAGAAGCCCGGGAAAGCGATGAGCAGGAAGAAAATATGATGGAAAAATATGGGACGGATGTCACGGAGAAAGCACGGGAAGGCGGCTACGATCCGATGATCGGAAGGGAAGATGTGATCGAGAGGCTGATCCAGATCCTTTCCCGCAGGACAAAGAACAATCCGGTCCTGACCGGGGAGCCGGGAGTCGGAAAGACCGCAGTGGTGGAAGGACTGGCACAGCGGATCGCGGAAGGGGCGGTCCCGGCGAATCTGAAGGATAAGAAGATCATCTCTCTGGACCTTGTAGGGATGCTGTCCGGGACCAGGTTCCGCGGCGACTTTGAAGAGAGGATGCAGAAGTTCCTGGAAGAGGCGGAAGCAGACGGGGATACGATCCTGTTCATCGATGAGCTCCATATGATCATGGGTGCGGGCGCGGGAGCCAGCGAGTCCATGGATGCCGCCAATATCTTAAAGCCGGTCCTTGCCAGAGGAGGGCTTCAGGTGATCGGAGCGACCACGCTGAAAGAATACCGCCAGCATATCGAGAAGGATGCGGCGTTTGAGAGAAGGTTCCAGCCGGTGCCTGTTGAGGAACCGGACAAGGAGGATGCGGTGAGCATCCTGATGGGACTGAGAGGAAAATATGAAGCTTTTCATGGACTGAAGATCACAGACGAGGCGGTGAAGGCGGCCGTGGACCTGTCCGACCGGTATATCCAGGACCGCTTCCTTCCTGACAAGGCAGTAGACCTGATGGATGAGGCTGCGTCCCGGATCAGGACCAGAGGGCTGGTGACTCCGCCTTATCTGACAGAGTTGGACCAGGAGATACGGAAAGTCCGCGCAGAGAAGAAGCAGGCGGCGAAGATCCAGGAGTATGAGCGCGCTGCAGTGCTCAGGGACCGGCAGGCTGACCTGGAGAAAGAACTGGAGGAAAAGCAGGCACAGTGGAGGAGATCCCAGTGCGGTGAGGTGACTGCAGAAAATATCGCGGAAGTTGTCTCAGCCTGGACGAAGATCCCGGTCACTATGCTGACAGAGGATGAGACGCAGCAGCTCCGCAGCCTGGAAAAGACCCTGCATGGCAGGGTGATCGGGCAGGACGATGCAGTGAGTGCTGTGGCACGCGCGATCCGAAGGGGAAGGACAGGAGTTTCCGATCCGGACCGCCCGATCGGCTCCTTCCTGTTCCTGGGTCCGACAGGCGTCGGGAAGACGGAACTCTGCCGAGCTCTTGCCCAGGTCATGTTCCACGATGAGAATGCGATGATCCGGCTTGATATGTCGGAGTACATGGAACAGTATACGGTGTCCAAGCTGATCGGGTCCCCGCCGGGATATGTGGGGTACGATGAGGGCGGACAGCTGACAGAGATGGTGAGGAAGAAGCCATACAGTATCATCCTGTTTGATGAGATCGAGAAGGCTCACCCGGATGTGTGGAACAGCCTTCTCCAGATACTGGATGACGGCCGGCTCACTGACGCTCAGGGACGGACAGTCAGCTTTAAGAACACCATCATCGTGATGACCTCCAACATCGGAGCACGGGAGATCACAGGAAAGGGTTCCCTGGGATTTGCCAGAAATGACGAGAGTGAGGAGAAGCGCCGGGAGGAAAACATGAAAAGCCGCGTTATGGATGCGGTGAAGATGACGTTCCGTCCGGAGTTTATCAACCGTCTTGATGAAACCATTGTTTTCCATCCGCTGAAACAGGAGGACGTCCGGAAGATCGCGTACATTCAGGTGGAGAAACTGAAGGAACGCATGGAAAAGCAGGGGATCCATCTGTACGTGGAGGACAGTGCAGTTGAGCTTCTGGCGGAGAAGGGATATGACCCGGCTTTTGGCGCAAGACCGCTGAAGCGGACCATCCAGTCCATGCTGCAGAATGCGCTGGCGGATAAGATCCTTGATGAGAAGCCGTCAGAGCGGGATGAACTGGTCGTGACCGGCAAGGACGGAGAAGTGGAAGTGAATGTGAAAAAAGAGATCCGGAGTGAGGAGCTGATCCCGGTATAGAGGAGGCTCTCTGTAACGGCTCAGAACGTACGATCTTCGGAAATATAGAAAAGAAAAAACTCCCGCAGCAGATCAGGACAGATCTGCTGCGGGAGTTTTCGTTATGCAGGGAACAGAATCTTTGTACAGAACATATAGCAGGCTGCTATCTGCTGAAAGTTTCATACAGACAGTCGAGTTCCTGGATCAGCCGGATCAGTTCTTTCATATTCTCTTCGCCGAACTGCATGAGGATCTCTGACCAGAGTTCGTCGTATCGCTTCATGGATTCTTCCGCTGCGGTCTTACCTTCGGGAGTAGCGCTGATGGAGACCTTGCGCCGGTCCTTCGGATCGATCTCCCTGGTGATGTAATTTTTCTTTTCCAGTGTGTTCAGTATATAGGAGATGGCGGGTTTGGAGATATGCAGTTTTTTCTGCATCTTCGGGACATCAAGGTTCATGCACGGACATTCCCGGCAGCAGGTCCCTGCGATGCTGTGGAGGATCGCCATTTCATTCATCTGCATCTCGCATTCGCTGGAGAGTGCTGCCTCAAGTTTCCTAAAATGGAGGATCGATGTAAAAAACTGTTCTCTCAGTTCGTCGCTCATGATTTCGTTAACTCCTTAATTAATAAATACTTAATAGAAGTATACACCCGGGGCGGCGGGAATTCAAGGAAAACAGATTTGTTTTGATGCTGCAGATTTCTTTTGGTACTTCAGGATCTGGGATAGAGAGTGATGCAGACCGAGAGGAAGGATGTTATAATATAGATTGTCAGACTGCAATCTATATCAAGAATGACAGAAGGAGGAATAAGATGAGTTTTCCAGAGAACTTTTTATGGGGCGGCGCGACCGCTGCCAATCAGTGTGAAGGTGCCTATCAGGAGGGCGGAAGAGGTCTTGCAAATGTAGACGTATGCCCGCAGGGAAAGGACCGCTTCCCGGTGGCTACAGGACGCATGAAGATGTTAAGACCGGATGACGGACATTATTATCCGGCGATGGAAGCGATCGATATGTATGTACCATCACTATAAAGAAGATATCGCCATGTTCGGTGAGATGGGATTTAAGACGTACCGTCTGTCCATCGCATGGAGCCGCATCTTCCCGAAGGGGGATGAGACAGAGCCAAATGAAGAGGGACTGAGATTCTATGAAGACCTGTTCCGGGAGTGCCACAAATACGGGATCGAACCGCTGGTAACGATCACTCACTTTGACTGCCCGATCCATCTGATCGAGGAGTACGGCGGATGGAAGAACCGGAAGCTGATCGAGTTCTATAAAAACCTGGTGACTGTGCTCTTTACCCGTTACAAAGGTCTTGTAAAATACTGGTTCACATTCAATGAGATCAACATGATCCTGCACATGCCGTTCATGGGCGCAGGTCTGGTATTTGAAGAGGGCGAGGATGAGAAGCAGGCAGAATATCTGGCGGCGCATCATGAACTGGTCGCATCTGCAGAGGCGACACGAATCGCCCATGAGATCGATCCGGAGAACAAGGTCGGCTGTATGCTGGCGGCAGGGATGACTTATCCGTATACCTGCAATCCGGAGGACGTGTGGAAAGCGCAGCAGAAAGACCGGGAGAACTATTTCTTCATTGATGTGCAGGCGAGAGGGTATTATCCGTCCTATGCAAAGAAACTGTTTGAGAGGAAGAACATCTCCATCGATATCACACCGGAGGATGAAAAAGTGCTCCGGGAGAACACAGTGGATTTCGTGTCATTTTCCTACTATTCATCCCGATGCACCAGCGCGGACGAGAGCGTGGCGTCCACCGACGGAAATGTATTTGCGACGGTGAAGAATCCGTATCTGAAGGCGAGCGAGTGGGGATGGCAGATCGATCCCCTGGGGCTCCGCATCACGCTGAACGCTCTGTACGACCGTTATCAGAAGCCCCTTTTCATCGTGGAGAACGGGCTGGGCGCTGTGGATACGCCGGACGAGAACGGTTATGTGGAGGACGACTACCGCATCGACTATCTGCGTGAGCACATCAAGGCGATGAAAGCAGCCGTAGAAGAGGACGGCGTGGATCTGATGGGATATACGCCCTGGGGATGTATCGACCTGGTCAGCGCGTCCACCGGAGAGATGAAGAAACGCTACGGGTTCATTTACGTGGATAAGGATAATGACGGAAACGGCACACTGAAGAGATCCCGTAAGAAATCTTTCTACTGGTATAAGAAAGTGATCGAGAGCAACGGAGAAGATCTGGAGTAGAAAATGTCAAATTAAGGGATAGTTAGAGGAGCATTCGCAGAATGATGTGAATGCTCCTCTCCTTTGCTCATATACGGGGATCTGCTCATAAGGCAAGGGGCGCTCCGGTCTTTATGCCGGCGTAGATCAGTCTGCCCCTTACCTTATAGCTGAACTGTTACCTTAAGTCTGCCTGAGAGATAAATTTGATTGAAGGCAGGGAACCGGTGTGTTAGAATAAGAAAAAGCATATATTATTGGAAACCATAGTTTCAATAAAAGAGTTTTCTATTATTCTTGTTCTGCATCATCGAATGCAGAAATCTATTTTCATACAGCAGATCCTGCGTGAGCGGGAACTGTCTTTTCGGAAAATTCGTGCTTTGATACCACATTATTTTGAGCAGGAGATTCCGGAAAGGCGGACCTCCTGAGACAAGTTCATAAGGAGGTTTTGCGTATGGAGAGACAGCTGCTCCAGTGGCATCCGGCATTCTGCGCTGGAGTCCAGATCGAACTGGCAGAAGCGGGAGCGGACCTGACATTTATCAGGGAGTACCAGCTGGGGAGGAAACCAAAACAGGTCGATCTTCTGGTCATCAAGAAAGAAGGGACGCAGAGGATACGAAAAAATATTGGAAGGATATTTCGCAGACACAATATCGTAGAGTACAAGAGTCCGAAGGATTCCCTGAGCGTGGACGATTTTTACAAGGTATACGGTTATGCCTGTTTTTATAAATCCGATGTAAAGGCAGCGGAAAGCGTCGATATGGAGGAACTGACGATCACGTTTGCCTGCCACAGATATCCGGCAAAACTCTTCCGGCATTTAAGAGAGAAGAGAAAGTTCCAGATCCGGAAAGTGGAAGAAGGGATCTACTACATCATTGGGGATTATCTTCCGATCCAGATCCTTCTGCTGAACCGGCTGCCCGAGAAGGAAAACCTTTGGCTGAGGAACCTGACAGACCATCTGTCGGGAGAAGAACAGGCAGAGCGTCTTGTTAAAGAATATTGGAATCATAAAGATAACACCCTGGATCAGGCGGTGATGGATATCATAATCCGTGCAAACCGAAAACAGTTTGAGGAGGCGAAAAATATGTGTGATGCGCTGAGAGAATTATTTGCAGAAGAATTAAAGGAGAATTATCAGGCGGGAGAAGACCAGGGGCGGCGTGAGTTCAGCCGTCTGATCCTGAAGCTGTCAGAACTGGGAAGGACGGATGAGATCATCAAGGCAGCTGAGAGTCCTGAGTATCAGGAAAAGCTTATGAAGGAACTGGGGGTATAAAGCTCTGTACCTCCGTCAGCCGAGCAGCAGCTCGAGTCCGCCTGCGGCCCCCTCGCTGTATGGCGTCCGCCATATACTAAAAAGCCACCCCAATGATATGTTTAAGCGAGCTTACATACCATCAGGGTGCCTTTTTACTGCACGGCAGACTGGTTTATTTGATCACAGTTCACCCGCGCCATTCGCAAAACGCACCTGCGGTGCTTCCCGCTGCTGCGCAGCTCTTTTTGCTCATAAGCAGGCGCTCCCTTCGTCAGACAATGCCCCGGCAAATCCTTATGCAAGCATAAATTTTCCGGGGCATTATCTGACGAGTGAACTATGCGTCCGTCAGCCGAGCAGCAGCTCGAATCCGCCTGGCGGCTCCTTCTCGCTGTATGGCGTCCGCCATATACTAAAAAGCCACCCCAATGGTATGTTTAAGCGAGCTTACATACCATCAGGGTGCCTTTTTACTGCACGGCAGACTGGTTCAACATATCCTTGGTAACTGGGTTCCGGTTAGTTTGGAGAGGATACGGCGGCCGCCGATGGGAGTCCGAAGGAGGACTTTGCCGGGCAGTTCTTCGGTGACGGTGCCGATCCGGACGGCGTTTTCGCCTCCGGGGAGGGTGCGGACCGCTGTCAGGATATCCTGTGTGTTGGAAGGATCGCAGACCAGGAGCATCCTTCCTTCGCAGGCGCAGTAGAGGGGATCCAGTCCCAGCATATCGCATGCCGCTTCGACGGAAGGCTCAACAGGGATGTCATTTTCGGTCAGTTCGATGGAAAAGGGCATCCCTTCTGTAAATTCATTGAGGGTGGTCGCTATGCCTCCGCGGGTGGGATCCCGGAGGATGCGGATCAGGTCTTCGGACGCCCCTGCATCCAGGGCTGCTGCGGAGATGTGGTTCAGGCACTGACAGTCGGACTTAAGCGGGCTGTCGTCCCGGAGCAGACCGGAACGAGCCATCATGACCGCAGCGCCGTGACATCCCACGGTCCCGCTGACGAGCACATCATCTCCGGGGCGTATCCCGGTCCTGCCGGGCAGGCTGGCACGCTGGAATCCGATCCCTGATGTATTGATGTAGATCCCGTCCCCTTTTCCGGAGTCAACGACTTTGGTGTCTCCGGTGACGATCGTCACACCTGCATTTTTCGCTTCCCTGGCGATCGAGGCAACGATCTGCCGGAAATCTGAAAAGAGGAATCCCTCTTCCAGGATAAAAGACAGGCTTAAGTATTTCGGGGTCCCTCCTGCCATGCACAGGTCGTTCACGGTGCCACAGACTGAGAGTTTGCCGATATCTCCTCCGGGAAAACTCCAGGGGGACACTACAAAACTGTCGGTGGAAAAGACCAGGCGTTCGTTCCCGTACAGGACAGCTCCGTCTCCCAGCTGGGCAAGGGAGGGATTGTCAAATGCCGGGAGCAGGATGGAGTCGATCAGTTCGGAGGTCTTCAGTCCGCCGCTCCCATAGTCCAGTGTGATTCTGTCATTCATTTTATACATGTCTCCTATTTCTGAGTATTTTCCAACTGTGCGGCTGTGAGCCGCTGCGTCTCTACTGCACGCCATACTGGAAAGCTGCAGCGCAGGCGCCTTCTCCGGATACCATGCAGGGTCCCACCGGATTCTCCGGGGAGCATACCTTTCGGAAAAGGGGGCAGCCGGAGGGCGGCAGGACGCCCCGGATGACCTGGGCACAGCGGCATCCGGGGATCTCTTTTTCTTCTGAGGGACAGAGAGAGAATTTTTTCAATGCATCCCAGGGCGCATATTCTTCCCGAAGAGCAAAGCCGCTTTCGGGGATCCGCCCAAGACCCCGCCAGTCTGAGGAGGCGGGGGAGAATACTCTGTCCATCAGTGCGAGTGCAGCCGGGTTCCCTTCCGGTTTTACCAGGCGGGTGTATTCGTTTTTCAGTTCAGGCTGTCTTTTGGCAAGCATCTGCATCAGGCTTAGGACAGAGTAAAGGAGATCCGCAGGCTCGAATCCTGCGACGACTCCCGGAAGGCTGTAATCCTCCGGAAGAAAAGAAAATGCGTCGGATCCGGTGATCGCTGCCACATGTCCGGGACAGAGGAATCCGTCCACGGAGAAATCCTCTGCTTCGATCAGGGACCGCAGCGCGGGTTCTGTTTTTTTCAGGAGGCACAAGACTGAGAAATTCTTTAGTCCCAGCCGGGCTGCCTCGAGGATGCAGGCGGCGGTGCCCGGTGCTGTCGTCTCGAAGCCGACTCCCAGGAAGACGATCTCCAGCTCAGGATGCTCTTCTGCGAACCGGATGGCATCCATGGGGGAGTAGACGGATCCGACTCTTCCTCCCAGTGCCCTGCGTGTCAGCAGGCTGTCCACCTGTCGGGAACCGGGGACACGCAGGAGGTCTCCGTAGCTGGCGATCAGGATGCCGGGAGCCTGGGAAAGGTCCAGTATCATATCGATCACGTTTGCAGGGGTGACGCAGACCGGGCATCCGGGACCGGACAGGAGCCGGACAGATTCCGGAAGGACACTTTTCAGCCCGCTCCGGGCGATCGCCATGGTGTGGGTCCCGCAGACCTCCATCAGCCGGACCGGACCGGTGGTTTCGGAGAGCTCGCGGATCTTATTCAGGATGCTTTCCGTGTCTTTTGGGTTCTTAAACTGACGTTCACAGAGCATTTTTGATCTCCTCCAGCAATTCCAGGTTTTCCAGGGCTTCTTTCTCGGACATTTTTTCGATGGCAAACCCTGCGTGGACCATGACATAATCTCCGGGTTTTGCGTCCCGGATAAAGTCGATCCGGATATCCTGGAACAGTCCTCCTGCCTCACAGGAGGCAGTCTGTCCGTCTATTTTATCGATCTTCATTGGCATTGCTAAACACATGATTCATACTCCTTTTTTTCTGGGCGATGGCAAGCTGCCCCAGGCTGATTCCCTCGTCGTTTGTGGAGACCTGTCTGTGGGTGTACATATCAAATCCGTTCTTCTCCAGAAGTCCTGTGATCCCGCTCAGGAGGAAACGGTTCTGGAAGACGCCGCCGGACAGGACGACCGGTTTTCGTTCCGGGTTCAGGGCAAGACACTGGTCCAGAGCCATACAGCACAGTGTTGACATAAAGCGCAGCGCGATCTGCCCGGCATCTGTCCCCTGCTCCAGGTCATCCAGAATCCCGGTGACTACCGGTCTGGTATCAAAGATCCTGAGCCCGTCCCGGATGTAAAAACGGACCGGGTAGGAGAGCTCTTCAAGTGAAACGGTGAGGGTATCTGAGGTTTCTTTCGGTGAGAGTGCCTCTACCAGCGCTGCCCCCTCGCCTTCATGATCTGCCTCTGCCCGGCCGAGTATCAGGGCGCACACCCCGTCGAAAAGACGCCCGATGCTGCTGGCGGAAGGGGCGGTGCCGGCAGAGAGAAGGATCTCTAAAGACCGGCATTTCTCCTCGGAAAGAGGAACGCGGGCTGTCCTGGTGCTGCCGGCTGCGTCCAGGACAAGGGAGAGCGCGATACGCCCAATCTCCCGGACCGCCTTGTCTCCGCCAGGGAGGAGAACAGGGCGGATGCTTCCTTTTCGGGAAAATCCGTTCAGGTCCCCTTCCAGGAATTCACCGCCCCAGATCGTACCGTCCGTCCCCAGTCCGGTCCCGTCCCAGACGATCCCGAAGCAGGGACAGTCCAGACGATTATCCGCCATGCAGGAAGCCATATGTGCCCAGTGATGCTGTACCTTCAACAGAGGAAGGGCGTCTTTGCGCGAGGCGTCTGAGGCTTCCAGCGAGGAGAGATAGTCCGGGTGGAGATCGCAGACATACAGCGATGGCTTCAGCCGGAAGAGGCGGCGGTAAGTTTCGAGCGCGCTGCGGTAATGAGCCAGAGTTTCCGCGTTTTTCAGGTCCCCGATGTAGGGGCTCAGGAAGACGCGGGAACCTTTGCCGAGGGCAAAGGAAGCTTTCTGCTCCGCGCCGAAGGCAAAGATCCCGTCTGTGTCCCCGGATCTTTCTCCTTTCAGGGTAACGGGGCGGGGAACGTATCCCCGGCTCCTGCGGTAAAAATATGCATGTCCCTTCCACTCCGCGACCAGAGAATCATCGCAGCGGTTCCGGATCCGCCGGTCGTGCAGGAGGAATCCGTCCGCGGTGTGGGCCAGTGCGCGGAGCGCTTCTTCGTTTTCCGTGATCACAGGGCATCCGGGGATGTTTCCGCTTGTCATGACAACCGCATCCGGGCCGCCGTATGTCCCGTCCAGAAGGAGCATGTGGAGCGGCGTGTAGGGCAGCATGATGCCGAGGCGGGCGCTGAAACTCAGTTCCGGGAAACTCTTCCGCTCCTTCTTGGAGAGGAGGACAATGGGATGCGCCGGGCTTGTCAGGAGCGCCTCTTCGGAAGCGCTGAGTCGGCAGATGCGCCGTACTGTTTCCAGTGAGCGGCACATGACGGCGAGCGGCTTTTCCGCCCGGTGCTTGCGCTCACGGAGCCGTTTCACCGCAGCGGGATCCTCAGCATTGCAGGCGAGATGGATGCCGCCGATCCCTTTTACGGCGAGGATGCCCCCATTTTTCAGGAGTTCCTGGGAAAGACGGAAGGCATTTTCTCCGCAAAGGTCATTGTGGGCGTGGGCAGTGCCCCAGTGGTTTTCTGCTGCCGGATCCGGCACAAAGAATACCTGGGGACCGCACACAGGGCAGCAGTCCGGCTGGGCGTGATAGCGACGGTCGCGGATATCATGATACTCTTTTCTGCAGTCGCCGCACATCTCGAACTCGCTCATCACTGTGCGGTCACGGTCATAGGGAAGGGACTCAATGATGGTGTAGCGGGGACCGCAGTTTGTACAGTTGATAAACGGATAGCGGTATCTGCGGTCTGAAGGGGAGGCAAGTTCCCGGGCGCATTCGGGACATATGGCGATATCCGGGGAGATGAGAGTGGAGCCGGGATCGATCTGGCTCTCACGGATCGTGAACTCAGAAAAGCGACCTGAATGCTCATTCAGATCAACTTTGAACTGACTGTTCGAAGCACCTTCCGGGTGCCTGTCCGGATCCTCTTCGAGTTTTCCATCCGGGCAAGGCTCCGGAATCATCTCTACATCCTCGATCATCGCCATGGGCGGAGGGGAAGTCTGAAGTTCGCGGGCGAACCGGTCCAGCAAAGCGGGAGTCCCTTCCAGGCAGCCCTCCAGCCCGGAGGAGGTGTTGCGTACCCATCCCAGTATATGGTGCTGCTCAGCCAGACGGTGAAGGAAGGGACGGAACCCCACGCCCTGGACGATCCCTTCTATATAGATATGGACGCGGGAAATATCGTCATGAATGCTGACTCGGGAAAGAGCGCTGTTCTGCCGGATGGCAGAACCCTGCCCTTTTCCATGCTCTGTGCTCCTGCTGTTCATGACCGGCTGTTTCCTGCCTTCTCTGTGATGAAATCAGCCAGATCCCGGATCCCGTCTCCGCTGCGGCTGCTCACCCGGAAGAGAGGCGCGTCGGGATTGACGGTGCCGTAGTTGCTGCATACACGCTGCTCGTCAAAGTCAAAATAGGGGAGCATGTCATATTTGTTCAGGACAAGACAGTCCGTATCCGTGAACATCAGAGGATATTTCTCCACTTTATCATCGCCCTCAGGGATGCTTAAGAGGGTGATGCGAAGTGATTCTCCGATCCGGAATTCGGCAGGGCATACGAGGTTCCCGATATTTTCCACAAAGATAAGATCCAGATCATCCAGGGGAAGGCTGGGAAGGATATGCTGGATGCTCATCGCCTCGATATGGCAGGCGCCGTCAGTGTTGAGCTGGACTGTCGGGATCCCCAGCCCTGCGATGCGCTCGGCGTCCACCTGTCCGGCGATATCCCCTTCGATGACCCCGATGCGGAAGCGGTCCTTCAGCGCGCCGATCAGAGAGGTGATCAGGCTGGTCTTCCCGGCGCCCGGGCTCCCCATCACATTGATCATACATATATCATGGGAAGCGAGGCCGGCTTTTACCTCCTCGCTCACATCTTCATTCCAGTCCATGATCTGGTGCAGTACTTTTATTTCCATTGATGTCTACCTCCATGCTCTTGATATAGAATTCTTTTCCGGACCGGATCTTAAGGTTCAGTCCGCCGCAGTGCGGACAGGCCAGATGCCTCGGGGTGATCTCTCCCTCCTGACCGCAGTCGCGGCAGGATACTTTTACAGGGAGAAATTCAGCTTCCAGACGCACACCCTCTGCGATAGTGCCTTCGGAGAGCATATCCAGATAAATCTGGATGCAGTCCGGCACGATCCCGCGCAGTTCCCCGATGCAGACCCGGATCGTCCGGATCCGGGAGGCGTTCTGGGATCTGGCTTCCTGGATGCAGTGGTCCAGTAAATGTTCTGTGATAGTCAGTTCGTGCATAATATCTCCTTTTCGGTGGGAAACACTGTTCGAAATAACGGGAGAACATATTTTCCAACATTCTATATTTTAGCACATTTTACTAAAAAGAAAACAGAAAAATGAGGTTTAACTATTGTAAAATCTTTAAATCAGGATTATCTTATTATTGTGTGGTTTTTTTAACAAAGCACGAGATTTTATGAAGAGAGGAAGGGCGGATTTATGACAATGATACCATTTCTTATCGTCATCCCGGCGGTGATGGCGCTGATTTTTCCCTTTGTCAGAGACCAGAGGACAAGAGGGATCATCGTGTATGCCGGTGCCGGAGTCATTATGCTCACAACAGTCGTATTTATTGCCCGCTGGATCGCGGGAGGCGCTCAGGTCCTGATGCTCTATCCTGAGACGGAACTGGTGGATCACCTGATGTCTGTCGGGGATATCGTTCTGATGTGCCTTATCATCTACATGGGCGTGAAGTACAGGAGGATCGTGCCGATCCTGCTTTCCGTGGCGCAGACAGGACTTCTGCTGTACACGGAGTTTACGACAGATCTGGCCGAAGGACCTCATATGATGGTGGACTGGTTTACAGTTCTGATGTTTCTCATCATCGCTTTCATCGGCGGATTTATCTGTATCTACACAGTGGGATACATGAAAGGGTATCATGCCCATCATAAAGATGTGCAGGACAGGCAGCCCTTTTTCTTTTCCATGCTGTTCCTGTTCCTGGCGGCGATGTTCGGGCTCGTGCTCTCACAGAATATGATCTGGATGTATTTCTTCTGGGAGATCACAAGTGTTATCTCGTTTTTGATGATCGGTTACACGCGCACGGAAGAGGCTGTGAACAACAGTTTCTGCGCGCTCTGGATGAACCTTCTGGGCGGTCTTGGATTTGCGGTGGCGATCGCGTGGATGGCGAAAGTGAGCGGTACGGTACAGCTCCTTAATGTTGTCAGTGTGGGCGCGATGCTCCCGCTGATCTGCCTCGCTCTTGCGGGACTGACAAAATCGGCGCAGCTTCCATTCTCCACCTGGCTTCTGGGCGCCATGGTAGCGCCTACGCCTTCCAGCGCGCTGCTCCACAGCGCGACCATGGTGAAAGCGGGCGTGTATCTGCTGCTCCGGATTTCCCCGGCATTCCAGGGAAACCTGGTGGGGATTCTGGTGTCCAGTATCGGAGGGTTTACTTTTATCATGGCAAGTATGATGGCGATCGCCCAGAATGACGGGAAGAAAGTCCTTGCTTTCTCCACCATATCCAACCTGGGACTGATCGTGGGATGTGCAGGGATCGGAGCGGAGGAGACAGTCTGGGCGGCAGTCTTCCTTATGATCTTCCACTCGGTCAGCAAGTCCATGCTGTTCCAGTCCGTCGGCGCCACGGAGAACACGCTTGGCTCCAGGGATATCGAGGATATGCACGGACTGATCATCCGGGTGCCGAAACTGGCTTACATAATGGGAATCGGGATCGCCGGTATGTATCTGGCGCCCTTCGGGATGCTGATCTCGAAATGGGTGGCGCTGAGAGCGTTCGTGGATTCCGGAAACTTTATCCTTGTGCTCTGTATCGCGTACGGCAGCGCCTCGACCATGTTCTACTGGACGAAATGGCTGGCAAAGCTGCTGTGCTATCACATTCCGAGAGAAAAGGTAAAAGATGTGACAAGAAAAGACGAGTATGTATCCATGATCTTCCATGCGGCGACCATGCTCCTGCTCTGTCTTCTGCTTCCGCTGGTGGCGATATGGGTGGTCAACCCCATCGTGCAGGAACTGTTCGGGAACGCGAAGGACGTCATCTCCATGAGCGTGCTGACGACTATGGCGATCATGCTTGTCTCCATCTTTATCGTGCCGGTGGTCATGTTCTTTATCAGCCGGCGTTCCCACAGAGAACTCGTGCCGATCTACATGAACGGGATTAACGAGGGGGACAACCGGTTCTTTACCAACAGTTTTGGCGGACAGGAGCACCTGTACCTGAGCAACTGGTATCTGCGGTTTGAATTCGGAAGACGGCATCTGCGGATCCCGTCTATTATCATTGCGGCGGCCGCGCTTGTGCTTGGATTCTGTATTGTGATCGGAGGTGCTGTAGTATGAGACCGGTAATTTTTGTTCTTGCATATCTGATCTTCGCTCCGTTCGTCGGTGCGCTGCTGGACGGAATCGACAGGATCATCAGCGCCCGGATGCAGCGGAGAAAAGGTCCCAGTATCCTTCAGCCGTTTTATGATCTGGGAAAACTGTTTTCGAAGGAAATGATCGCGGTTAATAACGTGCAGCTCCTTCTGAATTTAAGTTATCTGGTGATCCTGATGATCGCAGGTTCCATGCTCTTTGCCGGAGCGGACCTTCTGATGGTCCTGTTTATCTTAAGTACGGCGGACATGTTTCTGATCATGGCGGCTTCCAGCGATTCTTCGCCTTATGCGAACATGGGAGCCAGCAGAGAGATGCTTCAGATGATGGCTTATGAACCTCTGACGCTCCTTGTGGCGGTGGGATTCTATCTGACCACAGGTTCCTTCCAGGTGTCGGATTTTATCACCCGCGAGTACAGTGCGGTGATCTGGATGCCGGGGCTTCTGTTCGGATTCATGTTCACAACGGCGATCAAATTCAGAAAGTCCCCCTTTGATCTGTCTACGAGCCATCATGCGCATCAGGAGATGGTCAAGGGGATCACGACAGAGATGTCCGGTACTACGCTGGCTATCATGAATATAGCGGAGTACTATGAGATGATACTGCTTCTGGGAATCTTCTTCCTGTTCTTTGTGAACAGTACCTGGTGGAGCTGGATCGTGGCGTTTGTGATCTGTGCGGTGATCTTCTTCATGGAGACGCTCTGGGATAATGTGAGCGCCCGCGTGAAATGGAAGATGCTGCTCTACAGCTGCTGGGTCGTGACTCTGGTAGCCGGAGGCGTGAACATACTGATCCTGATGTTGATCAAGTAAATGGGAGGAAGGTCTGTTATGAATAAAGTTTCAAAATCACCGTGGCTGCTCCACTATGACGCGAGCAGCTGCAACGGATGCGATATCGAAGTGCTGGATTGCCTGACTCCGAAGTATGATATCGAGAGGTTCGGGATCATCAATACGGGAGACCCCTTTCAGGCGGATATCCTGCTGATCACCGGCGGGGTCAACAGCCAGACCGAGAGCGTGGTAAAACAGCTCTACAGCCAGATGCCGGAACCCAAGGTCGTTGTGGCAGTCGGGATCTGCGCCTGTACGGGAGGCATTTTTAAGGAATGTTACAACATAAAAGGCGGGATCGATACCGTGATCCCGGTGGACGTCTATGTGCCGGGCTGCGCGGCGCGCCCGGAGTCGATCATCGACGGTGTGGTCAAAGCACTGAAAGTGCTGGATGAGAAACAGGCGGCGATGAAGAAAGACGGGAGGTGACAGAGATGGATGGGAAAAATGAGATAAGGAAGATCTCTCTGGCGGGATTCTTCCCGGCAGTGGTGGCAATGAAAGCAGAAGACTGGAGACTGGTCCAGATCTGCGCCGTTACCGTGGACGATGGATATGAGATGAGTTATTCTTTCTGCAAGGGATATGATATGGTCACTCTCAGGCTGGAAGTGGAAGAAAATGAGGAGATCGCGAGTATCACGCATATCTATCCGTGCGCGTTCCTTCAGGAGAATGAGGCGGAGGAGCTTTTCGGAGTAAAGATCGGGCACATTGAGCCGGATTATCACGATAAGCTGTACCGGATCGATGAGGAAACACCATTTAAGAAAAAGGAGTAGAAAGCAATGGCTAAAAGAAGTATTGTACCGTTCGGTCCTCAGCATCCTGTCCTGCCGGAGCCGGTCCACCTGGATCTTGTGCTGGAGGATGAGACTGTGGTGGGTGCGATCCCCAGTATCGGTTACATCCACAGAGGACTTGAAAAACTGGTTGAGAAAAGAGATTTTAAACAGTATCCGTATGTCGCGGAAAGGATCTGCGGGATCTGCAGCTGCGGACATGGTCTGGGCTACTGTATGGCAGTGGAGGAGATCATGAATATTCAGGTGCCGGAACGTGCCAATTATCTGAGGACGATCTGGGTAGAGATGAGCCGTATCCACAGCCATCTCCTCTGGCTCGGACTGCTTGCGGATGCCATGGGATTTGAGAGCCTGTTCATGGAGAGCTGGCGCCTCAGAGAGAAGATCCTGGACATGTTTGACGAGACGACAGGAGGAAGGATCATCCATTCTGTCAATCTGGTGGGAGGCGTGCAGAGGGATATGGACAGCACTATGCTGAACGATATCCTCCGTGCCATCAAAGACATTGAGAGCCAGCTGAAGCCGATCATCAGTACGTTTCTTCAGGATTATACGGTTCAGAGCCGTCTGAAAGGAGCGGGCGTGCTGAGCAGGGAAGATGCGATTTCTCTTGGAGCCGTAGGACCGATGCTGAGAGCCAGCGGAGAGCCTTATGATGTAAGGATGCTGGGATACGGAGCGTATAAGGATCTGTCTGTGGAACCGATCATATCGACAGACTGCGATTCCTATGCGAGATGTGAGGTTCGCCTCAAAGAGCTGCTTCAGTCCTTTGAGCTGATCCGTGAGGCGATCGGCAAGATCCCGGACGGACCTGTCAGCGTTCCGGTAAAAGGAAATCCTGCAGGAGAGTATTTCGTCCGGATCGAGCAGCCCAGAGGGGAAGCGATCTACTATGTAAAGGCAAACGGGACGAAGTATCTCGACCGATTCAGGCTCCGTACTCCGACTACAAGCAATATCCCGCCTATGGTTGAGATGCTCAAGGGATGCCAGCTGGCGGATGTGCCGATCCTGATCCTTACCATAGACCCGTGCGTGAGCTGTACGGAACGATAGGCAGCGGAGGAGTGATAGCATGGAAAGAACGAGATTTTTTACATTTACCCGCAGGATCATAGGCAACCTTTTCCGGAAGCCGGCCACAGTCGGATATCCCTATGAGCCTGTCGAATATCCGGAACGGATGCGGGGGCATGTGGAGATAAAAATTGAAGACTGTATCACATGCGGACTGTGCGCGAGGTCCTGTCCGTCTCAGGCGATCCAGGTGGACCGGAAGGCAGGGACATGGACCATAAACCGGTTTGACTGTGTCCAGTGCGGAGCCTGCGTGCGCGGATGCCCGAAGAAATGTCTCTTTATGGCGAAGGGATATACCGAGCCGGATGTGACCAAGAAAAGCGATACATACACAAAGCCCCATGATGAGGAGAAGGAAGGAAAACGCGGAGAAGAAAAGCCGGTCATGGATGTGACGAAATGTATGTACTGCTCACTCTGTGCAAAGAAATGTCCTCAGGGCGCCCTTGAGGTGAACCGGAAGGAACTGATCTGGAAGGTGGACAGAGAGAAGTGCATCGGCTGCGCGGTCTGCGCGCTGACATGTCCCAAGAAAGCGATCCATATGGAAAAAGGATAGAAAAAGATGAGAAGAAAGAGATAAGAGGATGGATTTGTTCCATCCTCTTTTACTTTGATAAAAAAGACTAAAATTGATACCACGAGACGAATTTGTCTCTCTGAAAATCTCGCTTTATCATCTATAATCTGAATCACAACAGAGGCGTTGCCGCGGAGCGCGCACCGGACTGTGCCTTATGATGTCTTGAAAAGGAAATTATCCGAAAATGGAGAAAAGGAGATTAAAGTGATGGCATACTGTACGGATACGCTGGGGATCAATCCGGCCCTGATCAGTATTATCATGGTGGCGAGCAAACTTCTGGACGGAGTGACAGACGCATTTGCAGGATTTATTGTGGACAGGACGAAGACGAAATGGGGAAAAGCGCGTCCATACGAACTGTTCATCTTCCTCATGTGGATCTGTACCTGGCTGATGTTCTCCTGCCCGACAGGGCTGAGCGAAGTCCTGAAGTGTGTGTGGATCTTTATCATGTATTCCCTTGTCAACGCGGTGGCATATACATTCCTCAACGCGAACCAGAATGTGTATCTTGTCCGTGCATTTAAGGGAAATCAGATCGTCAAACTGACTTCATACAGCAGTGTGATCACTATGCTGGCGTCTGTGGCCTTCAACATTGCGTTCCCGATCCTGATGGCAACATATGCAACATCTGCAAAAGGCTGGAGCCTTCTGGTGGGATGCTTTGCGATCGCCATGGGAGCCATTGGTATCCTGAGATTTATCTTCGTAAAAGAAAAGTATGATGTGGATGCGGAGAAGACAGATGAATCCCTGAAAATATCGGATGCTGTCGCAGTCATCAAAGGGGACAAATACATTCTTATCCTGGCATTTATGGGACTGCTCTTTAACTTTGTGACCAACATGGGAACACAGGTGTATTATTACACATGGATCGTAGGTAATGTAGGACTTATGAGCGTCTCAAGCGCTGTACAGATCATCGCGATCCCGCTGGCATTTGTATTCCCGCCCCTTCTGAAGAAGATCTCGGTTGTGAAACTGATGTTCATTGGATTTATAATCTCAGGGATCGGATATGCCCTTAACTTTGTGGCGGTGGCAAATGTTCCGCTCCTGGCGGTGGCGGCAGTACTGACCGGGGCAGGTACGATCCCTGGAAGTATGCTGATCTCTCTTGCAATCCTTGAATGTGCGGACTACAACGAGTGGAAAGGACTGCACAGAATGGAAGGGACTATGTCCAGTATTGTCAGCCTTGCGAAGAAAGTCGGCGCGGCTCTCGGAAGCGCCGGACTTGGAGTCATGCTTGCCGCAGTGGGATACGACGGAAACCTTTCCGTTCAGTCAGACGGAACGCTTCTCGGTATCCGTCTTCTGTTCAGTGTGGTTCCGATGGTACTGTACATACTGGTCGCAGTGTCCCTGACGGGATATTTCAAACTGGATAAGCAGATGCCTCAGATCAAAGAGGAAAATGAAAAGAATCGTGCTCTTGTCGTAGCGCAGGCAAAGCAGGAGGAGAGCGCGCAGTAAATCGATGACTTTGAGCCGAAAAAAGACGGAGGGCGGAAAATGGATGTAGAAAACACAGTCAGACAGCTGACTCTGGAAGAAAAAGCGGCGTTCTGCTCCGGATATTATTACTGGCATACAAAGGGGCTGGAACGTCTGGGAATCCCGAAGATCATGATGTGCGACGGACCTCACGGACTCCGCAAACAGGTGGGAGCAGAGGACCATCTGGGACTCAATGAGAGTGTGCAGGCGGTCTGCTTTCCCAGCGCCTCTGCCCTGGCGGCGTCCTTTGACCGAAACGTGATGGAAGAACTGGGGACCTGCCTGGGAAAAGAATGTCAGGCGGAACATGTGGGGATGCTCCTGGGACCGGGAGTAAACATGAAAAGAAGCCCTCTGTGCGGCCGGAACTTTGAATATTTCAGTGAGGATCCGTATCTGGCGGGTGAACTGGCGGCATCTTATGTGAAGAGCCTTCAGAAGGAAGGAGTCGCCGCCTGTGTGAAACATTTTGCCTGCAACAACCAGGAGACAGACCGGATGAGCGGGGATTCCCGTGTGGATGAGCGGACACTGAGGGAAATCTATCTTCCGGCATTTGAAAAGGTCGTGAAAGAATCAGGGGTACGCGCCGTCATGTGTGCGTACAACTCTCTGAACGGCACGTTCTGCGCGGAAAATAAAAAGCTGCTGACTGATATCCTCAGAGAAGAATGGGGATTTCAGGGAATGGTCGTAACGGACTGGGGAGCCGTGAAGGGAAGAGTAAAAGGCATGGAAGCCGGTCTGGATCTGGAAATGCCCGGAGGCCCCGGAGCCCAGGATCAGAAGATCGTGGATGCGGTGAGAGAGGGACGTCTGGATGAAACGGTGCTGGACCGCACTGTGGAGCGCATCCTCCGGTTTGTTTCTGACTGCGTTGAACAGGAAAAAGAGACTGCCTGGAACCATGAGGACGCTCACAGGAAGGCTGTGGAGATAGCCGGGGAGTGTATGGTCCTCCTTGAAAACCGGGATCAGATCCTTCCGCTGAAGAAGGACGTCAAGACAGCATTTATCGGAGAGTTTGCCGTAAAGCCCAGATATCAGGGCGGGGGCAGCAGCCATGTGAATCCCTGGAAGGTGACAGGAACTCTGGACACTGCTCTGGAGAAAGGGGCAAACGTGGTATTCACAAGGGGCTATGACACGGAGAATGAAGAAGATCAGAAGCAGGTGACGGCGCTGATCGAAGAGGCAGTACAGGTTGCCCGGGAGGCAGAGGCGGCGGTGATCTTTGCAGGACTTCCGGACGCATACGAGAGCGAAGGGAAGGACAGGACTTCACTGGAAATGCCGGAGGTGCAGAACAGGCTCATCGGGGCAGTGGCAGAAGTCCAGCCGAATACCGTGGTCGTCCTGCATGCGGGGGCGCCGGTACTCCTTCCATGGAGAGACCGGGTGAAGGGAATCCTTCTGGCTTACCTCTGTGGAGAAGGGGCGGGAGAGGCGGAAGAGGCGATCCTTTACGGCAGGGTAAATCCGTCCGGAAAGCTTGCGGAGACCTTCCCGCTGAAACTGGAACACAATCCATCCTATCTGAATTTCCCGGGAGAAAACGGGACGGTGGAATACCGGGAAGGCGTGTTTACAGGATACCGGTATTATGACAAAAAGGCTCTGGATGTGGCATATCCCTTTGGGTTCGGACTTTCCTATACAGAGTTTGACTATGACGATCTCAGACTTGAAAAAGAGAACATAAAGGATACGGAAACGCTCCGGGTGACCTGCAGAGTAAAAAATACAGGGACTCTTCCGGGAAAAGAGGCGCTGCAGCTCTATGTGGAGCCGGGAGAGGGAACCTGTCCCAGACCGGTCAGGGAACTGAAAGGATTTGAAAAGATCAGTCTGATGCCGGGAGAGAGCAGAAAGGTTTCCTTTGTTCTGGACGGGAGAGCATTCGCGTACTACAGCACGGAAATTTCCGACTGGTATGTGCCTTCCGGAGATTACAGGATCCAGATCGGCGCATCCAGCAGGGACCTGAGGCTGGAGAAGACGGTTCATGTGGAAGGGACGAAGAACCTTCCGGTCCACTACTGCGCTTCTATGACAGTAGGGCAGCTGATACGGGAAGAGAAGGGCAGGCAGTTTGTCATGAAGATCCTGGCAAAATATATGCATCTGACCGAACTGGAGATAGAAGAACAGCCGGATATAGAAGACTGCCCTGAGATCATCGAGAATACCATAAAAAATACAATGATGGGAATGCCCCTGGCCTCCATGGTCACATATGGGGCGCTGAAAGAAGAACAGCTGGAAGCATTTCTGGAAAAAATGAACAGCTGAGTTGTCTGGTAAAGAGAAGTCGTCTATACTGTCAGGTAAGAGACGGCTTTTCTCTGTTCATATAAACGGGGAAGGTCCAGAGGAAAATCTTTGCAGGATAGAGTAAAGAAAAGTCCAGCGGTGATATGTCAAGAGAAAAATGAATAAAAATCAATAGATTTTTGCTGGTTTTTCCTAAAAATGGACGCACTTTCCCAAGCCCCGCTATTTTCGATTTT
>DWVT01000200.1 GCA_019120075.1 Candidatus Mediterraneibacter excrementigallinarum | reverse complement strand
TGTTGTACTCCATAAATCCTGAGATAACCGTGTTCAGGCTGAAGCTTTCCAGACGGCTTGTGATATCGTATACCATTCTGTGACGGAGTTTGATCATCTCTTTCGTCGCCTTGATGTCTTTATCCTTGCTGTCCATGAGCAGGTTCCAGAGACGTTTCAGGAATCGGTTGACGCCGTCGATCCCTCTGTCATCCCACTCTGCATCCAGCTCCGGCGGTCCCACGAAGAGTTCGTACATTCTCAGCGAGTCGCATCCGTAATCTCTTACAAGATCATCCGGTGATACCACATTCCCTTTGGATTTACTCATCTTGATGCCGTTCTTTCCGGTGATCATACCCTGGTTGAACAGCTTGTGGAACGGCTCGTCAAAGTCGATCACACCGATATCGTACAGGAACTTTGTATAGAATCTTGAATACAGCAGATGGAGAACCGCATGCTCCACGCCGCCGATATACATATCTACCGGCAGATATTTGTCTGCTTTCTCTCTGGATACCAGCTCCTTATCGTTGTGGTTGTCCACATAGCGCAGGAAATACCAGGAGGAACCAGCCCACTGAGGCATGGTGTTTGTCTCTCTCTTAGCCGGTTTTCCGCACTTCGGGCACTTGCAGTTCACCCACTCGTCAATAGCGGCAAGCGGTGACTCGCCTGTACCCGTCGGCTCGTAGGACTCTACATCCGGCAGGCGCAGCGGAAGTTCTTCCTCCGGCACCGGCACGCATCCGCAGTCCGGGCAGTGTACGATCGGGATCGGCTCTCCCCAGTAACGCTGACGGGAGAATACCCAGTCACGGAGTTTGTAGTTTACTGTCGCACGTCCGATTCCCATCTTCTCGATGATATGCGGAGCCTCTTTCTTGAGGACAGCGGACTCCATTCCGTTCCACTCTCCGGAATTGATCATGGTTCCGGAAGCCTCTGTATAAGCCTCTGTCATGTTTTCAATCTCTTTGCCGTCTTTCGCGATAACCTGGATGATCGGAATATTGAATTTTGTAGCGAATTCAAAGTCACGGTCGTCATGAGCAGGAACACACATGATCGCTCCGGTACCATAGTCAGCCAGCACGTAGTCAGACAGCCAGATCGGCGTCTTCGCTCCGTTCAGCGGATTGATCGCATAGCTTCCGGTAAACACACCGGTCTTTTCCTTATCCTGCATACGGTCAACGTTGGACTTCATGGAAGCCTCGTAGATGTATTTCTCCACAGCATCCTTCGTCTCCGGAGTTGCAAGGGATTTCGCCAGTTCATGCTCCGGAGCCAGCACCATGAAAGTCGCTCCGTACAGAGTATCCGGTCTTGTCGTATAGACTGTGATCTTCTCGTCACGTCCCTCTACCGGGAAATCAACCTCTGCTCCGTAGGATTTTCCGATCCAGTCTGTCTGCATCTTTTTGACCTTCTCCGGCCAGTCCAGCTTGTCCAGGTCATTTAACAGGCGGTCAGCATATTTTGTGATGCGGAGCATCCACTGACGCAGGTTCTTCTTTGTCACCTCAGCGCCGCACCGTTCACATTTTCCGTTTACGACCTCCTCGTTTGCCAGACCCGTCTTACAGGACGGACACCAGTTGATCGGGAACTCCTTCTCATATGCAAGACCAGCCTTGAACATCTTTACGAAGATCCACTGTGTCCATTTGTAGAAGTTCGGATCTGTTGTATTTACTTCCATATCCCAGTCATAGAGGGCTGCGATATCGTTGATCTGCCTTTTGATATTGGCCACGTTCTCAGCGGTTGATTTCGCCGGGTGAACGCCCATCTTGATGGCATAGTTCTCAGCCGGAAGACCGAATGCATCCCATCCCATCGGGTGGATGATGTAGTATCCCTGCTGAAGTTTGTAACGGCTCCATACATCGGAGATGACATACCCTCTCCAGTGTCCTACATGAAGTCCGTTTCCTGACGGATACGGGAACATGTCAAGGCAGTAATATTTCGGCTTCTCTTTCCCGTTTTCATCGGTCTTGGGATTGACCGGATCCTTTTCCCATTTCTCGCGCCACTTCTTCTCAATGGCTCTGTGATTGTACACGATCTTTGTACCCATTTGATAATTCCTCTCTTTCATAATAGAAAAAGCCTTTTCACTCTGAAAACTCAAGAGACGAAAAGGCCTGATTCCGTGGTACCACTCTTATTCATCTGCTTTTCTCTGCAGATGCACTCATTCATTCTGTAACGGGAACTCCCGCTCCTGCCTACTCACCTAACCGCACTCAGGCGATTTTTCTGTTTCAGCAGAAGGACTCCGAGATCAGTTCAAAGTTTACGCTGCTGCCTCGCACCTTCCGGCAGTTCTCTGAAAACGTTACGCTCCTACTACTTCTCTTCTTAGTCTTTGCCATATACTCATCTATTATATGAAGCGGATTAAAATTAGTCAAGGAATTTTTAAATATTTGCAACCAAAGTCTTGTCTCTGCAGTCTAACCAGTGTAAATATTTATCAGATACATTAAAGGAAAGTGCACATTCCTGAAAGGAGAAAACAATGACTGACCCAACAGAACACCTTCGGCTCGTAAAACGGGCAATCCGCGGAAATCCCGACGCATACGGGCAGCTCATCGCGGGACAGCAGGAATATTTATATAAAATGGCGTTCCTCTATATGAAAAATAAGGAGGACGCTCTGGATCTGGTTGGTTCCACGGTTCTCAAAGGCTATCAGAACATCCATCGGCTGAAAAATCCCGAATGGTTCAGGACCTGGCTGACCCGGATCCTGATCAATCTTGCCCGGGATGAACTGAAAAAGGCAGTCTATCACAGCGATATCACCGAACTTCAGGTTCCGGAGGAACCCTCAGGGGTGTCCGCCGAGGAGAAATGTGATCTGGACTCTGCGATCCGAAAGCTGCCGGACAAATACCGTACTCCTCTGGTCCTGAAATATTACAGCGGGCTCTCTATCCGTGAGATCGCCTATGCCACCGGATGCCCGGAAGGGACGGTCAAAGCCTGCCTGAGCCGGGGCCGGAGCGAACTGAAAAATATTTTAAAGGAGGATTATTTTTATGCAGATTGATTTGAATAAAATAAATGTTCCCCGGAAAGAATTGCAGGATGTGATCAACCGAAGCATGGTCTCCGTCAGAAGGATGCACCGCAGGAAACTGTTCTTCCGAGTCGTTTCCAGATGTGGCGCCGCGGCAGCCGCCATTGTCGCCGTGGTCGGGATCTGCGCCGCCAATCCTGCCTTCGCTGAAAATATCCCGCTGATCGGTCACATCTTTGAGCAAGTGCAGGACGAACAGCAGTATCCGGGAGATTACAGTACAAAAGCTGACCAGCTTACCGGGACCAATGTCAGTACTTCTCAGGGGATCACTGTCACGCTCTCCGAGATTGTCTGCACGGAGAAATCCATGAATGTCTCCGCCATGATCGAGTCCGAGGACGCATTTCCTGAAGACGCGCTCACCATGGCAGAAAATATGGACGAAGGTTACGGCGCTCATTTTTATCTGGATGCCGATCAGAGCGAAACTTCCTTCGTGACTCACGAAGATGGTGTGAAAGATGTACTGGATCTGAAAGGAGAATTTACAGACGACCATACATTTATCGGGATGTTCCGAATTGATTTCGACCTGTATCCTTTTGCCGACGTCACCATACCGGATCAGTTTACCTGGAATCTGAAGATCAGCGGCATCTCCTATTACCCGGGAACGGATGTTTCCTCAAAGCATCTGGCTGACGGAGGAGAATGGTCCTTCTCCAATGAAGTGACGAAGCAGGCGTCAGAAGCCCGGACTGTCCAGGTGGGCCAGTATATGCCGAACGGAGACGGGATCACCGATATCACGATCTCTCCCTATGAAGTTATCATCAATTATGACTATGATGAAAGCAGGATCCAGCCCGGATATGAACGTTTTGACTCGATATTCACTGTCATGCTCGATGGTTCCGGGAAAGTGATCAACGACAAAGTCGGTCTTTTCTCTCCGGAGGGATATGATCTGTCAAAGATCACCGTTTATTCAATGTCCACACCGGATGAAGCCACAAGCACAGCGATACAGGAGAAACTGACCGACGAAAGTTTTGCTTCCCAGCTTCCCGGCTGGCTGGAAGAAAATGCGGTGTCGAAGATTGAGATACCTCTGGAGCGATGAGGGAATAGTATTCTTCTATCTCTGAACACTATAGATTCATAATTAATCCCCGGATCCTCTGGTCATTGTACCAAAAATTCCGGGGATTTTATTACTCTATTTTGTTATTTCGAAAACAAATTTATTATTACTCCACGCATCATCTGTAAAGTGAATTTCCATTGCGGTCCAATCAGCCGGCACTTCATATCCAATATAACCATTCATCTTTTTTCCGGGAGCGATTGTCCCATCCAGTTGTGTGGCATCGGACTTTTCCATCATCGCATTCAGAGAATAATTCAAGCAAAAAGAACCTGTATATCGTACAGATTCTTTTTACTCCCTATCTCCCGATCAGAACTCTCTTTCCCTGAAAAGCAAAACCGTATTTTCTTATCCTTTCCTCCGGAATTCCCCGTGCTGTCAGATCTGACGCATACTTCTTATCTTCAATCTGCCGCAACGCCGACTTTACTGTCTCTGACAGATCCGCCTCTTCTTCTCCGTCTCTGACCTTGAATTCAAAGATAAATGCCGGGTTGCTGTGCTCCCGTGGCTCCATCACCACATCGTATCTTCCAAATCCACTTTCTCTGTTCGATGTAATGATATACCGGTCACCCAATTCAACAAGCAGACCGAGTACAAATCCATGATAAAACCGTTCCGGTTCGCTCTCGGCCGAGGATCTGTTTCCACTGTCAAAGAAACTGATCGTTGCCATGGCAACACGGTTCATATAAATATTCATGGCTTTCAGATCATCTGCAAACAGCGCCCTGATAAAATCATTATATCCGCAGTCATAATCGGCAAACCACTCATGTATGATCCCGTTAAACATCACATGCACTTCTTTATTCGTCAGTTCCAGACAGCAGCAGGTCCTGCCTGTCCGCTCGTTAAACTCCGTGTCCGCCACTTTCAGATATCCGCCCGCGAGCAGAAGGCTCCAGATCGCGCTCTCGCTTGTATCAAGCTGATTATAGACGATCTGTTCATCAATCTCTGTCCGGATCTGCCCTCCCTTCATAAGAAGTTCAAAGTCTTCTTTAATCTTCTTTCCGCTTTCGCGGATCAGTTTTCCGGCAAGACTGTTTGAACTTGTATTCGCCCAATACGCCCCAAGCTTTCCCGTATCAAGAAAATTAAGGATCGACCACGGATTATAAATATCTTTAATCTGTCCAAAAGTAAAACCGTCATACCACTTTTTTACGTTTTCTCTCTGATCAGAAAGTCCATATTCATCCAGCGCTGAAAAAACTTCTTTCTCTGTGAATCCAAAACTGGACGCATACTCGTCTGAAGTGGTCGTGATCACTTTCAGGTTATTGAGATCTGAAAAGATAGACTCCTTACTCACTCTGGTAATTCCCGTCATGATGGCCTTCTCAAGATACGGATTGCTCTTAAACGACGCGTTAAAAAGACTTCTTACAAATGCAGTCAGTTCATCCCAGTAATCTTCCAGATAAGCTTCCTGCATCGGAGTATCATATTCATCCAGAAGGATGATCACTTTCTTTCCATAGTAGCGAAACAGAAACTCTGACAGCCTTCTGAGACTGAGTGTCACCTCGTACTCCTCCGCAGAAGAAGCGATGAGATCAAAATATCTTTTCTCATTTTCATTCAGCAGGCTTCCCTCTGTCAAAAAATAATACTTGTTATACTGATCCGCTATCACTGCTCTGATCTTTTTCCATGCCGATGTATAATTCGTTTCTTTTATATCAGAAAAGGTCAGTGAAATGACCGGGTACGTGCCGTGAAGCTGACGGAATCTTTCATCCTGCCATATCTGCATATTCTCGAAAAGATCCGTGCTCTCGCTGCAGGTCACTGAAAAGAACTGCTCCACCATACTCATGGTCAGAGTCTTTCCAAATCTTCTTGGACGTGTGATCATCGTCACGTCATCCCCTGACTCCCACCATTCTTTAATGAATAAAGTTTTATCCACATAAAAGGCGTTTCGCTCTTTTATTTTCGTAAAATCCTGAATGCCTATGGCAACAGTCCTCTTCATGGTTCACGTCTCCTTTCCGGTCTTTGCTGTAATGTAGTATAACATAAAACAGCAGTCAAAATAACTGCTGTTTTATCTGATCCATATTATTTTAAGATTTTATCTCTTCGTTACCATTACTTTGCTGCTGTTGCACTTCTTACCTGCCGGCCACTTCATCAAACTCTCTCTGGATCTGTGCCGACGGCTCCGGCGTCAGGAGCGATACAACGACAATGCAGATACAGGAGAAAATAAACGCCGGAAGGAGTTCATAGATATCCCACAGGCCTCCCAGCGGGCGGACAAGCAGATTCCAGACAAATACCATTCCTGCTCCGCTGACCATACCTGCGATGGCGCCTGCCCTCGTCGTTCTCTTCCAGAACAGGCTGAAGAGCATCAGAGGTCCGAATGTAGCGCCGAATCCTGCCCAGGCAAAGCTTACGATAGTGAAGATGACACTGTTCTCATCCAGAGCGATGATGATCGCCACCACAGCGATCAGAAGCAGCGTCAGTCTGGAGATGTTCAGCACCTCCCTGTCAGATGCCTTCTTTCTGAACAGTCCCTGATAAATGTTTTTTGCAAATGCAGACGCCGCGATCAGCAGATAGGAATCTGAGGAACTGATCGTCGCCGCAAGAATGCCCGCCATCACAAATCCGGCGATCAGAGGAGGAAGCAGGTTTGTGGAGAGAAGGATGAACACGTTCTCCGCGTCAGACGACGTTGTCAGAGCCGTCGGGAAGAGTGTCCGCCCTACCAGTCCGATAAACACAGCGATGGTCAGAGAAATAACGCACCATACTGTTGCGATCCGGCGGGACCGTTTCAGTTCATCCTCATGACGGATCGCCATGAAGCGAAGGAGTACCTGAGGAACTCCGAAATATCCCAGCCCCCACGCAAGTGCGGATGCGATCGGCAGAATTCCGTACTCTGCCGCCTCTCCGAACAATGGCGCTCCGTTTGCAGCCTGCTGTACGCCGTCCACAGTCTGCGGCGTCGCGATCCCGAAGAAATCAAGGAATCCCGGGATAGACTGTGCATTTTCAATGACAGCGCCAAAGCCTCCCGCTGAGACTGTTCCAACGACAACGATCACGCCCAGTGCCACGATCATTACCACCGCCTGCATGAAATCCGACGCGCTCTCCGCCAGGAATCCTCCGATGATCGTATAGATCAGCACGAACACCGCGCCCACGATCATCATCGGGACATACGGCATATCAAACAGCGTAGAGAAAAGTTTTCCGCAGGTCACAAGACAGCTTGCCGCATAGACCGTGAAAAAGATCAGGATGAACACAGCCGCGATCGTCATGATGACCTTCCTCTTCTCGTGGAACCGGTTCGAAAAATACTCCGGAAGTGTGATGGCATTTCCCGCCTTTTCACTGTAGCGTCTAAGTCTCTTTGACACGATCAGCCAGTTGACATAGGTACCTGCTGCCAGCCCGATAGCGGTCCACGCCGCATCTGCGATACCGCACCAGTAAGCCACGCCGGGCAGTCCCATGAGCAGCCATCCCGACATGTCTGAAGCCTCTGCGCTCATCGCCGTCACCCAGGGGCCAAGGCTCCTGCCGCCGAGAAAATATGCATCTGAACTTGCATTTGCCCTTCTCGCAAAAGTAACACCTAAAATGATCACCGCAGCCATGTAGATGACCATGGCGATCAGTATCTGTAATGTGTCTCCCATTCCATTAGTCCTTTCTATTTTCGCATCGCTGCTTATCGATGCTTTTTTCTGCGTCTGCCAGGGCGTCTCCTCCGATAATGAGATTTTCTCATCACTCCGGTCGAAAATTCGCCTGTTTCTCATGACGCAATATGGGACTAATTATAAACAAACTATAAACTATTTGCAATATTTATTTATATTTATGCAGAAATCCCTGGATTTTTTTCCTCAGTTCCTTTACCCTGGAAGGATCCTCTCCGCCGGAATTGATCCCGATCACCGCTTCCTCTGTCATCACCACAGACGGAAAATAAAAATCACAGAGACTCTTGTCGTCCGCCACATTCACTGTGACGCCTCTTTCCCGGCATTCCTCCCAGATCATCCGGTTGGTCTTTCTGCTGTCCGTAGCCGCCAGTACCAGGTCATAATCTGTTGTATCGCCCGGCTGATATTCCCGATACTCCGCCGTGATCCGCCCCTGCCGCTCCAGTTCCGAAAGTTCTTCGCACAGCGCCGGCGACGTCACATGGATGACCGCTCCGAATTTCAGCAGAGTCTTCACGCGCCGGAGGGCGATCCTTCCTCCGCCTGCCATCAGGACTTTCTTCCCTGTCAGATCCACAAACATGGGAAAATATGGTCTCTCCATATGCCTTTTCTCTCCTTGACTCTGATATTTTTGTTGAACATACTAAATAATAACCATGCTGATTTCACTCGTCCAGCATATACAGAAGCGCATTGCAGATGCACGCCGCGATATTGCTTCCGCCTTTGCGCCCTCTCGCAACGATATAAGGCATATCGTCCAGACTCAGGATCAGTTCCTTTGACTGCACCACATTGACAAATCCGACGGGAACACCGATGATCAGTTCCGGTCTGACAGCACCTTCCTTTATCAGTTCATAAAGCCGGACAAGGGCCGTAGGAGCATTTCCCACAGCGAAGATCAGCCGGTCATTGTGTATTCCGGCTTCAGGCTTGCTTTTTTCGTCGGATGGCGCTGCTTCTTCCTTCGTCTGTGCGGCCTTGTACATCTCCGCCGCCTTATCCATGCTTGCCGCCGCTCTCGTGGTGCCGTTTTTCTTCGCCGCTTCCGCCACATCTTCATCCGACATGAAACAGTACACTTCTCCTCCATACCGGGCAAGTCTCTTTTTGTTGATACCGGCACGTCCCATCTGAGTGTCCGTTACGATGGACGCCCCGTTCCGTATCGCATCGAGCGCACGCTGTACCGCATTTTCCGAGAAGACGAGGTTGTCCGCATAATCAAAGTCGGCGCTGGTATGGATACACCGCTTGACGATCGGCTCAGTCCCCGGAATGAGCATCTTATCTCCCAATTCTTCTGTTATGATCTCAAAACTTCTCTTTTCAATATCCGCAGGAAGCACCTGCTCAAGTTCTGTCAGCATCTGAATCTCCCCTTTCCACAACTTCATTATTTTATCTGTGTCCCGATTCCGCATACGACCCGATCCACCCGGTCCGCCCTGTTGGCTAAGGCCGTGCAGATCCGTCCCACCGTTTCCCGGTACTCCCGCTCAAAGGCGTCCACCGGGACCAGTCCGCATCCTACTTCATCGCAAATGAGGATCAGTTCCCGGTCACGCTTCCGAAGCGTATCGATCAGTTCTTCTTTGTTCCTGCCTGCCTTCATCCATCTTCTCACAAATAGGTGAAAACAGTTCATGGCGCTGCATGTCGCAATTTCTTCCAAAGCACACTCTGAGCCATCTGTCCATTCTGTATCCGGATACAGTTTTTTCGCATAATCAAGCTTTCCCTGAAAGGCGCCGCCGATGATCAGTTTCATCCTCATAGTTTCCCGTCCTTCTGATATTTTTCCCTCTGCCTGTTTCTCCTCTGGTCTTCTGCTCTCTGGCATTTTGTCCTCTGGTGTCTGTTTCCCTTTTATAAAAACCGGAATCCCGTATATCACTTCCGTTACCCGGTCCGCCATCTCAGCCAGAGCCCGGTTGATCTGCGCGAGGTTTTTCTTATAAACCGTCATTTCCGCAGAATCCGGCTCAGATTCAGAGAATACTTCGTTGGTAACCACAATCAGATGTCTGCATTTTTTCTTAAGAAGACGGATCCCGTTTACCACAGCTTCCACTGTGTTCTCCCCGGCTCCGCCTTCCATATACATCTCATTGGCAGTAAGGTTGGACACGCACTCCAGAAGGACGCAGGCTCCGGACAGATCCGGTGATGTCTTCTCCGCCAGTTTTCCCGGCAGATCCTGATACCACTCCAGTGTACGGAAACCTTTCCCTGCCCGCATTTTCCTGTGATTTTCAATCTTTTCCTCGGTCTCTTTTCCATAGGGAAACATATCCGCAATATAGTATAGAGGGGCACTTTCCTTTTCATTTTGTTTCAAAAACCTCTGGCATCGGCAGACTGAATCCTCCGCGTACGCAGACTTTCCGCTTCCGCTGCCTCCTGTGACAAGTTCCATCATGATTTTCTTTTCTCCTGTCTGCGGGGCATCCCTATCCGGAACACCGCATCCACAATAAAGATCGCCAGAGCGATCACCCCTGCGATCTCCAGCGTCTGTATCAGATAATAAGATGCCTGTGTCCGGTCATCTGCAATGATATAATAGACCGCCCTGTACATACCTGCTCCAGGCACAGTAGGAAGGATGCCGGCGATCAGGAACACCGTGACCGGAGCCTTGAAGATCCTTGCAAAGATATGTGCCAGCAGTGAGATCACAAGAGCGGAAAGGAAACATGCAGGCACCGTATCCAGCCCCTTCTGCATTCCGAAAAAATATACCCATCCGCCACAGGCTCCTGCAAATCCTGCCTGCAAAAGATATTTTCCCGGGGTCTCTACCAGAACCGCATAACCCACAACGGCCAGGAAACATCCCGCCGTCACCAGAAACAATTCCATCATCAAAGACCACCTCCCCGCCAGAAAACAGTAGTCAGCGCCATACCGGCACCGACTCCGATGGCAACGGCAGCTGCCGTCACAAAGGCCTCCAGAGCTCTCGCTCCTCCTGAGATATAGTCGCCTCTGAGGGTATCCCGTATCGCATTTGTGATCGCTACGCCGGGGACCAGGGGCATGATCCCGCTGATGATGACCGTATCCATGTTCAGAAGAGGATTCCACAGCTTCAGGAGTACTGCCGCAACGGCAATCCCCGCCGCGCAGAGGATATTCAGTATAAAAGCGCCGGTCTTCACTCTCTTTCCGATGGTCATCAATACTGCAAGCACAATTCCCACGCCTCCCGCGGCAAAAATCTCACGCAGTCCCCCGCCGAACAGAGGGGCAAATCCTGCCGGGACCAGGATCGTCGACAGATTATACATCCATACTGTATACTGCTTTCCTTTTATTCTTTTCAGCTTTTCCCATGTCTCCTCCGCCGAGAGTTCCCCGGCACAGTATTTCCTGGAAATCTCGTTTACCTCCACGATCCGGTGCATGTTGGTTCCCCTCTCATGGACCCTGCGCATCACCGTGACCGCCTCCTGTCCGGGGCGGTCAATGGTTACGATGATCCCGGTCAGCATCACAAGCGATTCTGTTTCCGCAGTGCCCGCCGTATCCAGGATATGTTTGATCGTATCCTCCACCCGGTAGGTCTCCGCTCCGCTTCTGAGCATGATCTCTCCCGCAAGGACAGCCATATTCGCGATTGATTTGTCATCCATTGCTCCAAACCTCTTTTCAGATATCCGCATACCGATACTCCAGCGCCCCGCTGGCCGGGATCTGCCGGATCCCGGTGATCTCCGGATTCACCAGATTCACGCTTTTCATTGCATAAAGGGGAATGATATAGAACTGTTCCCCGACGGCAAGTTTCTCCGCCTGGTGCATCAGCTCCGCACGCTTCCCCGGATCCGCTTCCGAATTCGACTGCTCCACAAGAGCGTCATACTCCGGATCATTGATCCCGCTGCAGTTGTACGTACTGTTGGACAGCAGCATGGACAGATAAGTGTAGGGATCCGCAAAATCCGCGGTCCAGTTCATCCGGATCAGCTCGAAATCGCCTGCATAACGGCTGCTGTAGTTGGACTGAAGTTCCTGGGCGTTCAGTTCAATATTGATATTCAGGTTTTCCTTTAACTGAGACTGGAGTACCTGAGCCGTATCCGAGTCCATTTCCAGTGTGGGGTAACTGTAGGTCAGAGTGGGAAATCCTTCCCCGTCCGGGTACCCTGCCTCTGCGAGAAGTTCCCGGGCTCTCTCCACATTTTCCTCAAAAGGCTGCTCTGCCTCGTCCACAAAATACTCTCCCGTCTCTTTGTCTTTCATATACTTTGCGATCAGGTTATAGGTCGGCTCTGTGTCCGCTCCCACGATCTGACAGAGTTCCTCCCGGTCGATGGCAAGGTTGATCGCTTCCCGGACCCGGACGTCGTCCAGCGGCTCCACATTCAGATTAAAATAAATATACCGCGTGGCGATCAGATCCGTGACCAGCAGATCATCCTGTCCCTCATAGAGTTCCATGACCGTGGACGGAAGTGAAGTCGCCACGTCCACCTCTCCGGTCTCATAGGCATTTGCCATGGACTGGGTGTCATCAAAGAACCTGTATGTGATCCGGTCCAGATGAATATTGTCCCTGTCCCAGTAGTTCTCATTTTTCTCCAGAACGAAATACTGATCCGGCACATATTCCGTCAGGTAAAAAGGACCGTTGGCAAGACTGGTCTCCGGATCCGTATCCCAGCCGCTGTCAGGAGAATCCGCGTATTGTTCACAGGAGGGTGTGTACACCGGAAGCCTGAGAAGATCCAGGAAATACACACAGGGTTCCTCCAGATGAAAGACCAGTGTATGATCATCCGGTGCCTCAACGCCCAGCGTATCCATCTCCGCCTCGCCGTTATAGATTGCCTCCGCGTTCTCGATCGGGAACAGATAGTTTGCATATCCGCTACCCGACGCCGGGTCCAGCGCACGGGTGATGGTGTTGAGAAAGTCTCCGGAAGTTACCGGCGTTCCATCTGACCAGAGGGCATCCTCTCTGAGATGAAATGTCCACTCCGTGGAATCCTCATTGACTTCATATGAATCCGCAGCTCTGTACTCAATCTCCCCGTTCTCATCAAAAGTCAGAAGTTCATCGAGGGCGCTCACCGAGTAGGCGAGATAAGTAAGGGCAATGGAGCCTGCCGGATCCAGTGTCCCGGTCTCGCTGTTGATCGCCACTGTGATCTCTTTGTCTCCGGCGTCCGTTCCTTTGTTTCCGCCGCTCCCGGATCCGGAGCACCCGGTCAGAACCGCCGCGCAGAACAGGATTCCCGAAACGAGGAGGGCTGCCGCCCGCTTCCCGGCCGGATACCCGCTTCCTCTCCTCCTGTTCTGTCTGTTCTTCTCATTGTCACCCCTGCAGTCTATGTTCCAGTCTGTCACGTTTCTTTCCATAATTTCCTTTCCTGTCTTTCAGATCTGTGAAGTCATTATATAGTCTCTGCTGCGCCTTCCGCTGTGTTCCTCGGAATAGAGGAAACAGGACACTGCCCGTTCCCCGAATCTGTATGTTCCCGGTTCCTGCTCTGTGCAGCACTTCATCGCATAGCCGCACTCTCCGGCAAAAGGACATCCTTGATCCCCCATCCCCCTGTTTCCGGCATCCTGTTTTCCTGCCGGAAGGCCGCGTATCCTGCGCGCCTTTAACGGATCTGCATCAGGGGATGCTTCCAGGATCAGCTTTGTATACGGATGCCAGGGATCGGAACAGACTTCCCTGGTCCGCCCGGTCTCCACCAGTTTTCCTCCGTACATGACGCCCATCCGGCTGCTGATCCTGCGGATCACATGCATGTCATGGGAGATAAACAGACAGGCGATCTGCTGTTCCCTCTGGATATCCAGAAAAAGGTCAAGGATCTGCTGCTGCGTCACTGCATCAAGCGAGGAAAGTGCCTCATCACAGATCAGGATTTCCGGACGTACGATCAGCGCGCGGGCGATTCCGATCCTCTGCCGCTGTCCGCCGGAAAATTCAGACGGATATTTGTCCATATCGTCTTCCGTCAGCCCGACCCGCTCCAGCATATCCCGGATCCGCTCTCTTCTTCTCTCCCGGTCTGCTCTTTCCTCCGGGGAACCCGCGGCCCGCAATGCCTCATCCAGCGCCTGTCCCGCGGTGAGACAGGGGTTAAGTGAGCCGTAAGGATCCTGGAAGACCATCTGGATCCTTCCTCCGCCTCTCCTGCTTCTTTCCAGAGGTTCATCTCTGTAGAAAACAGTCCCGCTGTCTTCTTTCAGGATTCCTGTCAGTATTCTTGCCAGAGTCGTCTTCCCGCTACCGCTCTCTCCCGCCAGAGCAAAGATCTCTCCCTCATGGAGTTCCAGAGTGACATCTCTCACCCCGTCCCTGGTGTCGAACTCCTTCGTCAGATTCTCCACCCGGAGAAGATTTTCTTCTTTCGCTCCTCCGGACAGTTTCCTCTTCTTTTTTACACTGTTCAGAAGCTGCTTCGTATATTCCTCTCTGGGATCATAAAAGATATCCTCCACTGTCCCGGATTCCACGATCCTTCCCTTCCGCATCACATAAACTCTCCCGCAGAGGGACGCAGTGACTCCCAGATCATGGCTTACCAGAAGGAGGGCGGTCCCTGTCTCCTTTACGATTCTCCTTAAGAGCCTCAGGATCTGTGCCTGAACGGCAGCATCCAGCGCTGTGGTAGGCTCATCTGCGATGATCACTCTGGGTTCGCAGGCGAGGGCAATGGCAATAACCACTCTCTGGAGCATTCCCCCGGAAAGTTCAAAAGGATACTGTCTCATACGCACTTTCGCGTTTCCGATCCCGGTCATATCCAGAAGTTCCAGCGCACGTTCCCTGGCTTCCCGCCTTCCGCAATGCCTCCTGGCTCTGACTGTCTCTGCGACCTGTCGTCCTATCTTTACTGACGGGTTCAGACAGCTCTGAGGGTTCTGAAATACCATGGCAATATTCACCCCCGGAACAGCAGGTTCGCCGCACACTGTGATCCGCTCCGACTGTACGGAAGCATTTTCCTTCAACAGTCCCATAACAGCCAGCATAGCCGTGCTTTTCCCGGATCCGGACTCCCCGACAAGTCCCGTGATCTCCCCTTCTTCCACATGGAGATCCAACTCTTCAAGAGCCCTGCATTCTCCCTGTTCCGTATGATATTGTACGCTCAGTTTCTGTATATCAAGTACTCTCATGGATCTTTTTATCTCCTGTTTCTCTGCTCCAGTGACGTTCCGATCAGGTTCAGCGCCAGCATCATCACACAGAGCACGAGCAGAGGAAATACCATCTGATATGGATACACCATCATCTGGCTCCTCGCTTCCTGTATGATCGTCCCCAGACTTGCCGCCGGCGCCGCGATCCCGATTCCAAGAAAGCTTAAAAATGCCTCAGTAAAAATTGCCTGTGGGATAAGAAAAATAAAATTTACCGTGATCGGTCCCGCCGCGTTAGGGAGGAGATGCCTTGTCAGGATCCTGATGGAAGGGATCCCCTCTATCTTTGCCGCGCGGGCAAAATCCGTCCCTTTCAGACGCAGGATCTCACCTCGGACGATCCGTGCCATGTCGATCCATCCGGCAACACAGAGCCCCAGAATGATACTGGGCGCCCCCGCTCCAAGGACCAGTGTGATCAGGATTACATAGAGCATGGAAGGAATCGCTGACACCACATCCGCGATACGCATCAGGATCAGATCCGCTTTTTTCCCCGCATACCCTGAAACTGCGCCATAAAGTACACCGATACAGCCGTTGAGCGCCGCGCTGACCAGCCCCACCAGAAGGCTTAAACCCGCTCCGTACCACACCCGTGCGAACAGATCCCGTCCGAACTTGTCCGTCCCGAACCAGTGCGCAGGAGACGGCAGACTGTTCTGGATCGCCGCGTTCTGCTCCGAATAAGACCAGGGGGAAAGGAGCGGGACAAGAACCGCCAGAAGGATCCAGATCCCAAGGAGAATACATCCTGCTGCCGCACGGCGATCCTTTCGGAAGTATTCCCGGAGGCCTTTTCTTTTCCTTTGCTTCTGTATCGTCATCTTATTCTGCCTCCTCCTGATAGGACCTTCTCACCGCCGGATCCAGCCAGGCTCCCAGCAGGTCTGTTATCAGGTTCACTGCGATGACCACGGCTCCCATAAATATGGTCAGTCCCATGATCAGCGTGTAATCCCTGTTTGTGATCGAATTTACAAACTCTCTCCCGATGCCCGGGATCGTAAAGATGCTCTCCACCACAAAGCTTCCCGTGAGAAGATATGCGGAAGCGGGTCCGATATAGTTGAGCACCGGTCTCCATGCATTTTTCAGGGCATGGGTAAATATGATCTGCCTCCTGCCAAGTCCCTTCGCCCGGTCAAAGAGAACATAGTCCTTCTCCATCTCTGTCTCCAGCGCATTTCCTGTCAGACGCATGATCACCGCCGCCGGATAGATGGCAAGAGAACTCACTGGAAGAACATAATGGGCGGGGGATAAAAGTCCGGACGCCGGAAACCACTTCAACTGAACGCTGAATATCAGAAGAAGGAGGATTGCCGCTGCGAATCCGGGGATCCCCGCAAGGATCATCCCTGCCGCAGAAATAACCTCCCGGACGCCCCGGTTCTTTGAGACCGCCCGGACAATCCCGAAAGCTGTCCCTGCCAGGATCGCGGCGATCAAAGCCGGAACACCCAGAGAGGCCGTGATCCCCCAGGTCCTTCCTATGATCTCTGTCACCTTCGTTCCCGGATCTTCGTAGGAAATCCCCAGGTCACCCCTGAGAAGATTTCCAAGGTAAGTAAGAAACTGCTCGCCCAGAGGACGGTCCAGACCGTATTCCCGCTCCACAGCCTCTACAACCTGCTCAGACACGCTTCCGTTCTGAAACGGGCTGCCCGGCATGAGACGGACGAGGAAAAAGGTCACGCACACCAGCACAAAAAGCGCCAGTATCCCTGTCAGTATCCTTTTGAGTGTATAGCGCAGCATATTTTCCTCACCGTCCTTCCCGTGCCTTTATGATGATCTGCTTCTGAAAATGTCCATTCCATAAGTTTATTATAAACAGGGGAAATTGGCAAGACTCAGGTACCCTCCGGTTTCCCTGAAATATATATATCTGCCTCCTCCCGACACCGAAAAATGTGGAGTTCCCGTCCGCTGCGGTACTGTTCCAGGAGTTCGTAGATGCAGGGGAGCTGATCTTTCGGGAAATCCAGGATCCACTGTCTGAACTCCCCGTCAAACTCCTGTTCTACCCAGGGCAGATCCTCACGCTTCGTACCGATTCTTTCTTCCGCTCCCTGAAGGCAGACGTCCGCAGGATAGTCCAGCAGAAATATCGTGTCACATGCCTGAATCCGCATTTCAAGAGTCCTGAGATAATTTCCGTCTATGATCCACCGGTCTTCTGCCATAATCTCCTTTAACCGCGTATCAAACTCTTCCCGGGATATATTCGTCTGATCCGGCCTGTGCCAGATCAGATCCAGATAATAAAGAGGAAGCCCCGTCTTCTCTCTCAACTTCCGGGCAAAGGTGCTCTTCCCTGCCCCGGGACTGCCGATAATGATCACCTTTCGCATAGACCTTTCCTTTCCTGATCCCCTGTTGATCTGTTTTCTCCCAGATTCTTCCTTCGCACTGTCCGCAATGCTTATATTATAGACGATGGTCTTCTCTGTATCAAGAGAGTCTGTCTGTTGACGCAAAGTATTATTTGTATTATTATATACAATACAAATACAACAATTTAAAAGGCAGGTGGTTTTATGCTGATCACACTGGATACCAAGAGCAGTACTCCAATCTATATTCAGCTCCGCAATCAGATCGTCACCGGGATTGGGCGCGGGGAACTGAAGGCCGGGGAAAATCTCCCCACAGTCCGGCAGATGGCCTTGGACATCGGAGTTAACACCATGACTGTCAATAAGACCTATCAGCTGCTGAAGGCGGAAGGTTTTATCGAGATCGACCGGAGAAAAGGCGCCACCGTCTGTCCTGTCAGCGCATTTTCGGAAAAATACCGTGAAAAGCTGGAGGGTGAACTGGAACTTCTCTCCGCTGAAGCCAGCCTGAACGGGATGGACCGTGAGGAATTTCTCAAAACATGCAGCCGGATCTTCGGACAGATGCATCCGGAGCAGACCGGGGAGGTGTAGATATGATGAACCTGATCATCTTTATCTTTTTTGCCCTGCTTGACGCAGGAAT
>DWVT01000199.1 GCA_019120075.1 Candidatus Mediterraneibacter excrementigallinarum | reverse complement strand
ATTGAAATCGATCATGGCGCAGAAGCTGGTAGAAGCAAACTGTCGCTCCTTCGCGGGAGCGTGGATTGAAATTTCCGCAAGACGGATGATGATGTGACCGAGGTTCTGTCGCTCCTTCGCGGGAGCGTGGATTGAAATTTAAAGAATAAGTTTATCATAGCGTGTAAAGTTGTCGCTCCTTCGCGGGAGCGTGGATTGAAATAGAGATATCCGAGTCAATAGTAGATAATTTATTTGTCGCTCCTTCGCGGGAGCGTGGATTGAAATTGTGCCTGATACTGCGCAAGCATCTGCGGGTTCATATCGTCGCTCCTTCGCGGGAGCGTGGATTGAAATAGGATTATGAGATCGTACGCGGACCGGTGATCCCTGTCGCTCCTTCGCGGGAGCGTGGATTGAAATGTCATCGATATTGTCTGGAATTTGCATAAATCCGTCGCTCCCTTCGCGGGAGCGTGGATTGAAATCAGTTATAATAAGCCGCATCATAGTCAGAAAATGGTCGCTCCCCTCGCGGGAGCGTGGATTGAAATAACCATGTCTCCCATATGAATCTCAAGATAACCGCGTCGCTCCCCTCGCGGGAGCATGAATTGAAATTGGGTTAGAAAATCCGGTTCTGAAGTCTTTTGATGTTGCTCTCTTCAGTGAAAACATAAATTGTTTATTTATTAACAAACGAGCATTACGGGGATCAAAGAAATCTCCCCGTAATGCTCTCTTTTTCTGTTCTGATCTCATTCGGCGTTCCCATCGCTACGATCCTACCGCCGGCTTCTCCGCCGCCGGGGCCCATATCGATCACATAGTCGGCGTTCCGGATCACATCCAGGTCGTGTTCGATCACGATCACAGTAGCGCCGTTATCGATCAGTGTCTGGAAGACGCTGATGAGGGTGCGGACGTCCAGCGGATGCAGACCGATGGTCGGCTCATCAAAAACAAATACGGAGTCAGACTGAGCTTTTCCCATCTCGCTGGCGAGCTTCAGGCGCTGTGCCTCTCCGCCGGACAGACTTGGTGTCTCTTCGCCCAGGGTAAGGTATCCCAGTCCCAGATCTTTCAGAACCTGCAGGCGCTGATGAACGGTTTTCAGATTTTCGCAGGCTTTCAGAGCCGTGTTCACATCCATCTCCATCAGTTCGGGAAGAGACCAGGATGGAGCATTCTTGTCTTTCTTGTTTTTATATTTTATTTTCAAGGCATCTTTTGAATATCTGGATCCGCGGCAGTCCGGACAGGTGATCTTCACATCGGGAAGGAACTGCACATCCAGGCTGATCACGCCGGTTCCGTCGCAGACCGGGCAGCGGAGCTTCCCTGTATTATAGGAGAAGTCGCCCGCCTTGAAGCCAAGCTCCTTTGCGTCGGGAGTCCTGGCAAAAGTTTTTCTCAGCTCATCGTGTACATTGGCATAGGTGGCGACGGTGGAGCGGACGTTGATGCCGATGGGAGTGGCGTCGATGAGCTTTACCTGCCGGATCCCGTCTGCTTCTATGGAACGGACATGTTCCGGCAGTTTTCTGCCACTGAGGGATGTCTGAAGGGCAGGGATCAGACTCTCCAGGATCAGAGTGGTCTTGCCGGAGCCGGATACACCGGTCACGACAGTTAGACGCCCCTTCGGAATATCCACCTCCAGCGGACGGACTGTATGGATCGGACCGGTGGAGAGATGGATCCTTCCGAGAGAAAACATTTCTTCCGGCGCTGCCTGCGCACGTTCATGAATTCCGGCGGCGCCGGACAGGAAAGGTCCAATCTTTGAGGCGGGATTCCCGGCGATATCGGAAACCGTCCCCTGAGCGATCACCTGTCCCCCGTCCGCACCGGCTCCGGGACCCATCTCTATGATCCAGTCCGACTCGGAGAGGATCTGAGTGTCATGGTCAACCAGGATCACGGAGTTACCGTCCGCGATCAGGTCGTGCATGACGCCGTTTAATCCGATGATGTTGGAGGGGTGCAGTCCGATGGAGGGTTCGTCCAGGACATACAGGACTCCTGTGGTGCGGTTGCGGACAGCCCGGGCAAGCTGCATCCTCTGGCGTTCTCCGGTGGACAGAGTGGAGGATGCGCGGTCCAGAGTAAGGTAGCCGAGCCCCAGATCCAGGAGGCGCTTTGCCACGGTCCGGAAGGATTCACAGATACTTTTCGCCATGGGGTGCATTTCCTCCGGGAGAGATGTCGGAACACCATCCACCCATTCTGTGAGATCTGACAGGGTCATCCTGCAGGCTTCGTCCAGAGAAATCCCGCGGAGCTTCGGCGCACGCGCTGCTTCGGAGAGACGGGAACCGCCGCAGTCCGGACAAGCGTCTTCCTTCAGAAATTTTTCCACACGTTTCATGCCCTTCTCATCCTTGACTTTGGAGAGGGCGTTTTCCACAGTATAAACGGCATTATAATAGGTGAAATCAAGTTCACTTGCCTGGTTCGTCTTTTTGGAATAATAGAGGATATGCTTTTTCTCCGCAGGACCGTCGTAGACGATTTCTTTTTCCTTTGCGGTCAGATCCCGGAAGGGAATGTCGGTGCGGACGCCCATTTCCCGGCATACGTCTACCATGAGTGACCACATCAGAGAATTCCAGGGAGCGACGGCGCCCTCCTCGATGGTGAGAGAGTCATCCGGAACAAGAGTGGAGCGGTCCACGGTGCGTACTGTGCCTGTCCCGTCGCAGGTGCGGCAGGCTCCCTGACTGTTGAAAGCTAGTTCCTCCGCGGACGGTGCATAAAAATGGACGCCGCACTCCGGGCAGACCAGTTCCTGTCCGGCAGCCACGGCGAGTGTGGGCTCAAGGTAATGCCCGTTGGGACATCTGTGGCTGGCGAGACGGGAATACATGAGCCGGAGGCTGTTCAGCAGCTCGGTTCCGGTGCCGAAGGTGCTGCGGATGCCCGGCACGCCCGGACGCTGGTGGAGCGCAAGGGCGGCAGGTACATACAGTACTTCATTCACATCCGCCTTTGCCGCCTGGGTCATCCTTCGTCTGGTGTAAGTGGAGAGAGCGTCAAGATACCTGCGGGATCCTTCAGCGTAGAGCACGCCCAGGGAAAGGGAAGACTTGCCGGATCCGGAGACGCCGGCGATGCCCACGATCTGTCCCAGGGGAATATCAACATCTATGTTTTTCAGATTATGGACCCGGGCACCGCGGATCAGCATTTTATCGATCATATGCCGTTCTTTCATAATGCGATGGAACTGCTTCCGCCGGCGCATGTGTAGTATGCTTTATCGTCTCCCGGCTTTACATAGATGCGGAGATCTTTCGGATCCATCTCCTCTGCCTCGCATTTGTCCAGGACCAGCTGTCTGATCTCTGCAAAGCTGTATTCGCGGTTTGCGTACTGCAGATAAAAAGAAACCTCCGGCTGAGTCCTCGTTGCCCGCGCTGCGGGAGCGGCTGCTTTTGCTGCCTTTGTGGTTTTTGCTGCTTTCGCAGTTTTTGTAGTTTTCGTCGCTGTTGCAGCTTTCGTTGCTTTTGTTGCCTTTGCTGTTTTTGCAGCAGTACCGGTTTTGGTTGTGGTTGTTTTTGTATCCATATTTGTTCTACCTTCATTTCCTGATTTTTACGGGCTGATATGCCCTTCCACATTATATAACGGGTGCGGTGAGAAGTCAAAAACGAATCCGGTCGAAAAGTGAATTGATCTGAAACAAGTTACTTGAAGAAAATATATGATATTTGATATTATTAAAAGAAAACATAGCAACTAGGAACAAAGTAGTCTGTCAGAAATTATTGAGAAAAGGAGGAGTACTGTGTCACTGAAAAAACAGATGATCCTTTATTTTTCCTGTCTTATGATCATTATTTTTACCCTTATGGAAACGATCAACGCATATCAGTCCTACAGGCTTCTGGAGAATAATATTACTTCATCCATTACAGAGTCACTGAATTTAGGGCTGAATAATTTGGACTATTATTTCCAGGACGCAGAAAATCTATGCTCTTCTATCATGGCAGATGAGAGTGTGCAAGGAATACTGAATGAGGAGATAGGGAAAGATCTGGATGGAAGAATCCTCATGCGGGAACTGAATCGGGTTATTACCCAGTATGCATCTACACGTCCTCATATCACCCGCGTCTATCTTCTGGATCAGAATTATCAGGTGATAGATCCCGAATTGAATGGAGAGGATGTTGAGCGCTTTACAGATATAACAGAAAACGGAGAACTTCTGAATATTTCTGCGCTTCATCAGGTGGGATACATTGCCGGGAATGCAAAAGTCTTTTCACTTGTGAAAGTGATCTATCCCTATACAGACAGGGAGAGAAGAGTGGGGACTATCGTGGCCGATATTGATTACCGCATTCTTGGCGAGATTTTTGGAGATTACAGCCTTCCTATGAATGGAACCGCTATATTGTTCGATCAGGATGGAAATATTGTTTTGGAGAAGAGCGCAAGTGGAATAAACTGGGAACATGACAAGGAGGAATACAATGCTATATGGGAATCCGGCAGTAATGAGGAAATTACTATAAACGGCAGAGAATACATTACTCTTAACCATGTATCCGATGTTACCGGTTGGAAGATCAGCGCCCTGATTCCAAGATCTGAGTTTTTATGGGCCATTTTTGTTCAGCTCCGAACTGGAATCTTTTTGCTTCTTGCCTGCCTGGCTGTTATTGTCCTTGTCAGCAGAAAGATCATCTTTACGGTTTATCGACCATTGAATCTGCTGGCAGGTTCTATGAAGGAAATTGAAGACGGGAATTTTAATACAGAGATTCATTATGAAAAACAGGATGAGTTTTCTTCTCTGATTAATGGATATAATCTGATGGTAACAAAAATCCGTTCCCTGCTCCGGGAACTGGTGGAAAAAGAGAAGATACGGAGGAACGCGGAACTCTATGCTCTGCAGGCTCAGATCAACCCGCATTTTCTCTATAATACGCTGAATTCAATCCGCTATTTTGCCCGAGTTTATCAATCTCAGGAGATACGTGAGATGACTACTGCCCTGATTCAGCTGTCTAAGGCCAGTTTGAGTTCAGAAAAGTTTATTACTGTTGAACAGGAAGTGGAGCTGACCCGGCAATATTTGGCGATACAGAAAGTACGATACGGAGATATCCTTCGGTTTTCCTGCTGCCTGGAGCCTGGACTGGAGGACTGTCTGATCCCCAGGTTCAGCATCCAGCCTGTAGTTGAGAATGCGTTATTTCATGGAATACTTCCTAAAGGGGAGGGAACTGTAGAGGTGGAAATATCTTCCGAAGGTGAAGGAATCCTTATTGAAGTCCGGGATGACGGTATCGGAATGTCAGAAAAGGAAATCCATGCAATAACCGCCAGTTTTCGGAAAGAAGAAGGAGGCGGAGACAGACCTGAGGACATTTCGGGGCTAAAGAATATTGGATTGGAGAATATTAATTACCGGATTAAAATTAATTATAAGGGAGATAATTCCGGTGTGTCTCTGAAACGTACGGAAAAAGGGATGCTGGTGATCCTGAGGATTCCACAGTGCATCAGGCCGGGGGAACTCCCGGCGGATATGGTTGCAGACTGCAAGGGAGGAACAGAGGATGAGAGAAGTTTTGATCGTAGATGATGAGCTTCTGGCAAGGCGAATGCTGAAAGAGAGTATCGTTTGGGAGAATTATGGATGCCGGGTTGCATGGGAGGCACAGAATGGTAAGCAAGGACTTGAGATCGCGGTTCGCTGCCGGCCTGATATCATTTTTGTTGATATCAAAATGCCTCTGATGGATGGACTTGAGATGATAAAGCAGTTAAGTGTGTTGGGGATTAATAGCAAGATTGTCATGCTTACCTGCTACGAGGATTTTGCCTATGTCCGTGAAGCTATGCGGTATGGAGCAGTGGATTATCTGCTTAAGCATACTTTTGAACAGGAAGATCTGGCTTCCCTGCTCGGCAGGATAGAGAAGGCAATCAGAAAAGAGGAAGCCGCGCTGGAGAGCATGGATCTGCTGAAAGGAGATGTGTTAAATAAGATTATCCGACATACTCTCACCCGCAATGATATCAGGGGATACGTTGATACAGGGGTTCTTCCGACTGCTGATCCCAAGTATATGATTCTTTACATTAAGTTCCAGAAAAATTTGTCAGATGAGGAGAAAGGCAGTTTCAGTCATATCCTGAGATATTCGTTGGAACACTATTTAAAAGCGGCTGCCGATATTTATATTTCCGGGATCAGGGAAAATGAGGTTTATACGATTCTTTTGTGTGAGGAGAATGCGGGAATCTCTGAAATTAAGAGTCAGATCCAGTCCGCAACAGCACAGTTTAGTAAAGATATGCAGGGGATGGAGACTGGATGGCTTACCGGTGTTACCTATCATATGTTTTATCGCTGGGAAGATCTGGGGGATGCACTAAAGGAAGTCAGAGAACTTGTCCAGATAGATGGGGAATATCTGAACTGCAGTGCAAAAGTTTTGATGGCTATCGAGTATATTCGTAATAATTATTCACATCAGATCAGTCTTGAAGATATTGCGGAATATGTAGGGATCAGTCGTATTTATTTAAGCCAGCTGTTTAAGAAGGAGACCGGGAAGAATATACGGGACTATCTGGCAGAATACAGGCTCTCAAAGGCAAAAGAACTTCTTCTTACAAGTAATCTGAAAATATATACGATCTCAGAGTTGTGTGGGTTTGGGAGTGCACAATATTTTAATCGGATTTTTAAGAAGATGACCGGTTTTAGTCCGTATCAGTTCAAGGATAATAAAATGCAATAAATAATAACAATGGCGAATGGAAAAAATACCTCCGAATGCTATACTTGTTTCATAAGTACAGAGGAGGTGTTTTTTATGAAAAGAAAAGTGGCGTTACTGTTAACAGGAATCATGCTTTTGTCGCTGACCGGATGTGGAAACTCAGAAAACTCTGAGAGTACACAAAATCCAGCTCAAACAACAGATTCATCGACTGGCTCTTCTGCATCGGATGACGAGTATTACTATGTAAATGGGAAAGCCCCTGAGGAAGTTACGGGAAATATCCTGTTCTGGAGCTGGGACCCAAACTTTTTCGACATGGTGGAGAAGATGAATGACATTTATCCTAATGTGACTTTTGATTTTGTGACTGTGGCATCGGCGGACGATTATATGCAGAAACTCCAAGCTGCGTTAACCAGTGGAAGCGAGGTGCCTGATATACTGGCCATGGAAATCAATTACGTTGGAAGATTTTATGATATGGGAATTACGGAAGATCTGGAAGAACATGGTATTGACAAAAGCCTTTTGATCGATTATCTGGCAGAAATTGGAACAGATGATGAGGGAACGTTTATTGGTATTCCGAATACGGCGGCACCGGGGGCCTTGTTCTATCGCAGAGATTTGGCAAAAAAGTATTTAGGAACAGATGATCCTGATGAACTGGCGGCTATGTTAAGTGATTGGGACTCTTTTATCGAGGTAGGTCAACAGATAAAAGAAGAATCTGATGGGACTGTGAACATGTTACCGGGTATTGATACACTGGTACAGCCTCTGGTCAATCAGAGTGGCTTGCGATGGAGAGAAGATAACAAGCTTCTCGTGGAAGAAAACTTTACGGATACTATTGAATTGATGATGAAGATAAAGGATGCTGACATTGATGCGGGGCTTGATATATGGACGCCTGCATGGAACGCATCTTTTGCGCAGGGCAACGTTTTTTGCTGTCCGGGTTCCTGCTGGTTCCAGAGTTATGTGATTGAACCCAATGATCCGGAAGGAGCCGGAAACTGGGGCGTAACTACAGTTCCCGGAGGTTCCTATAACTGGGGCGGAATCTGGTGGGGAATGTATAATCAGAGCGAGAATAAGGATGCGGTGGCAGCCTGGATGAAATATGAACTCACAAAAGAAGGCGCACAGAACAAATATGATCTGATCCACTTTTATCCTGGAGTTAAAGCTGCCTATGAGGATGATTATCTGAATAAGCCTAATGAATTTTTCGCAGATGAGAACGTAACGGAACTGTATCTTAAGGAGATTGATCAAATGACCGTTCTGCTTCCCCTGGCGGATGATGCACTGTTTTATAATAGTATGACATTCTTTGCCCAGTCATTGGAGGGATCAGCCTCGGAAATCGCGGATAAAATAGAGGAAGATATTATTTCTTCTAATCCGCAATATACAAAATAGACCGCGGGAAGACCGTGGCATAAAGAATCGGGAAAAGGGCTGCCACAGATTGCTGATGCAGCCCTTTTGGTGACTTCGGACATGCGCGGTATCCCTTCTATGCCATCACAACGGAGGAAATGACATGAAGAAGAAAAAAATCAGCTGGCCTTTTATTTTTATTGCACCGTTTTTTATTATCTATGGGATTTTTAATCTGTTTCCTATCCTTTTCAGTTTTTATATTAGTCTTACCAAGTGGCAGGGATTTGGGCCAATGGAGTTTATCGGACTGGATAATTATATTGCTCTGTTGAAAGATACAGCGTTTTACCGCTCCGTACTCAACAGTTTTATTATTGTGCTGGAAGCTATGATTCCGATACAGACACTTGGTTTAATCTTGGCGTTACTGATTAATTATGGTGTCATCCGAATCGGAAAGGGTTATATAAGAAATGCTATGTTTCTCCCTTATATTACAGCACCTATCGCCATTGGTCTGATTTTTGCAACCTTATTCGATCAGAATTTTGGCGCCGTCAATATTTTTCTAAGCAGCATTGGTCTGATCGATGAGAATATTAACTGGCTTCATACTGCGTTACTTTCCAAGCCGCTGGTGGCTCTGGTGACAATTTGGAGGTATGTGGGATACACTGCAGTAATCTATCTTGCAGGCCTTCAGGGGATCTCCAAAGATATCTATGAAGCTGCGCGTGTGGACGGCGCATCTACTCCAAAGGCGGTGATCCATGTGATCATACCCCTGCTGAAGCCTATTCTGGTTTTTCAGATTACTAACGGCATTATCGGATGCCTCAGGATTTTCGAGGAGCCTTATATGCTGTTTGGAGACTACAAAGGAGGGGTAGACAGCGCTGCACAGACAATGAATATGAAATTTCTTGATACCGCGTTTACTGCGGGGCAGAGCGGTTACGGCGCTGCTACCGGATATCTGATGTTTGTGATCATTATGATATTTACGTCAATATACTTTGCAATTATCAATAGAAAGGAAGATGCAGTATGATAGGAAAAAAGAAATTTCATCCTATTCGTGGGATTATCAATGTATTTGTAATTCTGATGGCAACGGTGAGTATCATCCCGTTTCTACTGATGTTTTTGATGTCTACTCAAAACAATCAGACTATTTTTGCCGGAGATATCCTTTCTATTGGAAATTCTCTTGCGGATAATTTTCAGACAATCCTGGATGCGGATTTCTTCCGATCTCTGCTTAACAGCCTGATTGTTGCGGTATCAAGCACCGTGCTCACAGTGTTTTTTGGCGCAATGGCAGGATTCGGTTTTGCAAAATATAATTTCAAACATAAAAAGCTGGTCTTTCAGCTGGTGATTCTTACTATGATGGTTCCTATGGAAGTAGGGATGGTGGCCTTTGTATGGGAAATGCGAGTGCTCCATCTGTCGAGGACGTTTCTTCCTCTGATACTGCCCAATATTGCCAATGCCTTTGGTGTATTCTGGATGACCCAGTATATTCGGGACGCTTTCCCGTATGAACTGATCGAGAGCGGGAGACTGGATGGATGCACCGATATGGGGATTTTTCTGAGGATGGTCCTTCCAATTATCAAACCTGCGATTTTTACCTTATCCGTGATAGCGTTTTTGCAGTCCTGGAACAATTATCTTCTGCCAATGATCATGATTAATGATCCGGAAATGTTTACAGTACCTCTGGTGATTGCTTCTATTGGAAATATGTTTGTTGCGGATTACGGGGCCAGAATACTTGCAGTAGTAGTGGGAATCCTTCCGATCATGATTGTATTTATCATCTTTTCAAAGCAAATCACCGAGGGACTAGCCTCAGGAGCGGTAAAGGGGTGAGAACTGATGCAGATATTTCCCAATATTTATCTGATGTCCGGCTTTGCATATCAACGTCATCAGAACTTTTATGGAATAGATATACCAAAGGAAAACAGACTGGTATTAGTGGACTGCGGACTGGATGAAAACGATCTTGCTGTGATGGAGAGCGTAAAGAAAGCATGGAATTTAAAAGATCGAAAGATATCAGATGTTTTTGTGACCCATGCACATTTTGACCATTCAGGAAATGCATATTGGTTTGAGCAAAGGGGCAGCAGGATTTCTGCCGGAGAAGATGGAAAAAGTCTTCTTTCCGGCGATGAGCATACGATTGATTTTGCTTATCAGCGTGCCTTTCCGATATGCCGAAATGTAAAGATACTGAAGGACCAGGAAACCATTGTGCTTGCGCCGGGATATACAATGAAATGTCATTTTTCTCCAGGGCATACAAGGGGGAGTGTGTGTTATGAATTACTTTATGGGGATAAGCATATCTGGTTTACCGGTGATATGGTACAGACAGGAGAAGAAATCGGGCAGGTTCGTATAGGAATCAAAGTTGACAGTGGATATGATTATGAGCAGTATCGAGAGTCTATGAAGAAAATGAAAAATGCAGTCTGTGATGCAGTCCTCCCAGGTCATTATGAACCATACCTTTGTAGTGGAAGCGGGCTTTTTCAAATCGCTTATCGGGAGTTGCTTGCAAATAGAGACAAATATCGATGATAGCACGATAAAAACGGAATAATATTACCTTATCATCTAACCTGTGGTATGATATTTCCATATGAATATATCAGTAGGAAACAGGTTAGGAGGAATACAGTTATGTCAAATGCAGTCCTGACATTAAAAAAAGGAGCGGGACGTACGCTCAAGCAGGGAGGTCCCTGGATTTATGACAATGAAGTAGAAAGCGTTATGGGAAGTTTTGAGGACGGCGATATCGTGCTGGTCCATGATTTTGACGGATATCCTATGGGACGCGGGTTTATCAACCGGAATTCAAAGCTGACCGTGCGGATGATGACCCGGGACCGGGATACCGAGGTGGATGAGGCGTTCATCCGAATGCGGGTAGAAAACGCATGGGAGTACAGAAAGAAAGTTATGGACGATATCTCCAGCTGCCGCGTGATCTTCGGGGAGGCGGATTTCCTGCCCGGGATCGTAGTGGACAAGTTCGCGGACGTTCTGGTGGTGGAATCCCTGGCGCTTGGGATCGAACGGTTTAAGGGACAGATCGTCGATATTTTAAAGGAACTGATGGAGGCGGACGGAATCCATATCCGCGGTGTCTATGAGCGGAGCGATGCAAAAGTCCGGGAGCAGGAAGGCATGGAGAGGTACAAGGGATTCATTGGAGAACCCTTTGACACGAAGGTGGAGATTGTGGAAAACGGGGTGCGCTATTATGTGGATGTAAAAGACGGACAGAAGACCGGATTCTTCCTGGATCAGAAATATAACCGCCGTGCCGTGGCGAAGCTCTGCAAAGGTGCGAGGGTGCTGGACTGCTTTACTCACACCGGATCCTTTGCTCTCAATGCAGGTGCTGCAGGCGCGGAACATGTGACAGGAGTAGACGCTTCCGAACTGGGGGTGGCGCAGGCAAGAGAGAATGCGGCGCTCAACGGCCTTCAGGACCGGGTGGAATTTATCTGCGAGGACGTGTTTGATCTTCTTCCGAGGCTGGAAAAACAGGGAGAAAAGTACGATGTGGTGATCCTGGATCCGCCGGCGTTTACAAAGTCCAGAAGTTCTATAAAGAAGGCAGTTAAAGGATACAGGGAGATCAACCTCCGGGGAATGAAGCTGGTGAAGGACGGCGGGTATCTGGCAACCTGCTCCTGTTCGCATTTCATGGATCCTGAGCTCTTTACAAAGACCATCGGCCAGGCAGCTCAGAATGTCCATAAGAGACTGCGCCAGGTGGAATTCCGGACACAGGCGCCGGATCACCCGATCCTGTGGGGTGCGGGAGATTCGTATTATTTAAAATTCTACATCTTCCAGGTGGTGGATGAGAAGTAGGGAAGTCTGTAAAATGTGCTGACAAGTTTGAAGGATATGATGATTGATCCTCGGGTGAAAAACAGAGGATGATCGTAAGGGAAATGGTGAGAAAAGTGAAAATATCAGGCAAAAAGTATGTGAAAGCTGCTTTGATCCTGCTGGTATTCGCGGCTCTTATCTTGAGCATGGCCGGTATAAAGAAAAAAGAAGAGAACAATATTGCCGGAGGACCCGGAGCGACTCAGTTTACGACACTCGGGACAATCCGGAAGATAAATACGGATGCCGGGACAGACACAGTCCGGGTCCATGGAGAAAAGGAAGATTATAATTATGAATATAAATCTGTTGTCAATTATCTGGATGACGACCTGTTGGAACTGAAATTTGACCACCAGGATGATTGTGAGGAACTTGAAATCGGAGAAGTGATTGCTTTTCACTATTTTCAGTCAGATGAGGAGGAAGAGCCTCTGCCCGTGTGGAGTGCCGAAGTCCTGGGGCGTGAAGCACCCGGCTTTGATCCGGAAAGGATGGAACTTGTTCCGGCGGAAGGCGTAATCCTGGAAATCAGCGACGAACCTGGAACTATGCGTGTTGCGGCAGATTTCGGAGATAGCGGTGAGATGGAGGTTGTTTTAAGGATAAATTATCGTCTGCCAAAACCAAGCGAATACTTTGAGGAAGGGCAAAAGATCCTTTTTTATTATGAACCGGACTATGACCAAAGTATTCCCAGAGGGTTTTATATCGGTTCGTACGAGAAGCAGATTAAAGTCCTTGGAGAATGAGCCAGTGGGCGGGAAAAGGATTCTTTTAAAGCGGAAAAGGCTGTGATATAGTAAAGAAGGACGACTGGGAAGGCTCTTATTGTCCTAGTCAGTGAAGAAGAATAGAAAAGGAGAGTAGATAATGGAAAGATCAAAGGTTTATTTTACAGATATGCGTGCGCTTCCGGGAACGAACCTGCCGGAAAAGCTGAAGAAACTGATCAAGAAGGCGGGAATCGGGGACATTGATTTTGAAAAGAAGATGACAGCGATCAAGATCCATTTCGGTGAGCCGGGGAACCTGTCATTCCTGCGTCCCAATTATGCGAAGGCAGTGGCGGACGTGGTAAAGGAGCTGGGAGGACGTCCTTTCCTGACGGACTGCAACACACTGTATGTGGGCAGGAGAAAAGATGCGCTGGAGCATCTGAGTGCAGCATATGAGAACGGCTTTAACCTGCTCTCTACCGGATGTCATATCATTATCGGAGACGGACTGAAGGGAACCGACGATATCAGTGTTCCCGTGGAGGGAGGAACACTGGTGAAGGAGGCGAAGATCGGCCGTGCCATCATGGATGCCGACGTATTTATCAGCCTTACCCATTTCAAAGGGCATGAGATGACCGGGTTCGGCGGATGCTTCAAAAATATCGGCATGGGCTGCGGAAGCCGTGCGGGAAAGATGGAGCAGCACAACAGCGGAAAGCCGACAGTGGATCAGTCTGTCTGCGTGGGGTGCCGTGTCTGTTCAAAGAACTGCGCTCACGGAGCTATTTCGTTTCCTGAGAAGAAGGCGGTGATCGACCACGGGAAATGTGTGGGCTGCGGCAGATGCCTTGGAGCCTGCAATTTTGATGCAATCTACAATGAGAATTCTTCTGCGGTCCGGGAACTGAATATCAAGATGGCAGAGTATACAAAGGCTGTAGTGTCAGGACGGCCGGCGTTCCATATCAGTCTTGTTATCGATGTATCTCCTTACTGTGACTGCCATCCGGAGAATGATATGCCGATCCTGCCGGATGTGGGAATGTTTGCAAGTTTTGATCCGGTAGCTTTGGATCAGGCATGCGCGGATGCGTGCAACGCGCAGCAGCCCATGCGGGGAAGTCTTCTGGATGAACAGATACATAAAGAAGGATTCTGCGACCATCATGATCATTTTGTGAACACGACCCCGGAGAGCGAATGGGAGACCTGTCTTGCTCATGCGGAGGAAATCGGGCTTGGAAGCAGGGAATATGAGCTGATCGAAGTGAAATAAACGGATCGCCGTATGGGAAGCCATACGGCGGTCTGTTTATTACCTTATTTTTTCAGATCTGTAGAAAACGCGTCAAAGTTATTATATCCAATTCATACTAAGCACTCAATTATAATCCGAGACCGCAATTGTAATTCGAGATTCCATACCTGAATTAAATTAAAATGATAAAAAAATTAATGATAATCATTAAAAAATCTGTTTACATATGTTCCGGAGAGAGGTATCATTAAATCAGATGAAGCTGTTTGCGAGTGGATGTAAGCACTCACAGGCAGTCCCTGAGTAAATAAACATAAGATCAGCCTATGATTAGAGAAAGGGATGGGATAGTATGGAGGATAATATTTATAAGACAAATGTGGAAATGAAGCCGAAGAGATCTTTTTCCAGAGGATTCCGTTTTCTGCTGAGGCTGGGAATTTTTCTGACGGGTTGTATGAGTTTATCAGCGGTCTGTTTTGTCGGATGGGGAATATCTGACCGGATATGGCAGGAAATCGGAGCGTGCCAGTTTGGGAGAATGCTGGTTTTGTACGGCTGTATTGTGTGCTGTTTTGTGTTTCTGGTCAAAATAGAGATAAATAAAACAATTTTTTCCAGACTTCTGGTGCGCTGTATCCGGATCATAGGCGGTATCGTTACGGCGGCGTCTGTTGTACTGCCCCGTCTGTCCGGGTATAAAGATTCGGGATTTACGATCATGAGTTATGGATCGTTTACACTGATCGACGGGTGGATCTTGATGATCGGGGTTCTCCTTCTCATATTTGCCGGAATCATCAAAGAGGGATTTTCCATGCAGAATGAGCTGGATGAGGTGCTGTAGGTGAGGATATGGCAATTATATTAAGATTAGATCGTGTGATGGCCGACCGAAAGATGTCATTAAAGGAGCTTTCGGAAAGGGTCGGGGTTTCAAATGTCAATTTATCTAAGATCAAGACAGGAAAGATCAGTGCCATCCGGTTTTCGACGCTGGATGCGATCTGCAGGACGCTGGAGTGCCAGCCGGGGGATATTCTGGAGTATTGGCCGGATGAACAGAAAACAGAGGAAAATGCGCCTGGAGAATAGCCGTAGCACGAATGCGAAATACTGTTGATGAAAGCTTTAAAAGACCTTTTGAAACTTGTATTACTATAGAAAATAGAAACAGCCGGGAGGTACGTTATGTGTACATGTATTACTTATAAAAATAAAGATTTTTATTTCGGAAGAAATCTTGACATTGACTGCTCTTTCGGAGAACAGGTGGTGGTCACTCCCAGGAATTTCTCTCTGGAATTCCGGAACACACAACAGGAGAAGCGGCATTACGCCATGATCGGCATGGCTTCTGCAGATGACCGGTTTCCGCTGTACGCGGAGGCGGTCAATGAGAAGGGGCTGTGCATGGCAGGTCTGAATTTCCCGGGAAATGCATATTATCAGAAGGCAGAGGGGAGGGGGCTGGAGATTGCCTCCTTCGAGGTGATCCCCTGGATCCTGGGAAGGTGTTCTTCGGTTGCGGAGGCGGAAAGGTATCTCGGGGAGATGCGGATCGTGGATACAGCCTTTGCGGAGAAAATGCCGCCTGCTCCGCTCCACTGGATGCTGGCGGACAAGGAAAAGTGCCTGGTCCTTGAGGCGGTCCGGGAGGGGCTGAAGGTCTATGAGAATCCGGTCGGCGTTCTGACGAACAATCCGCCTTTTGATTATCACAGGATGAACCTGAATAATTATCTGGGATTAAGCGCCGGAAATCCGGAGAACCGTTTCGCGGAGGATCTGGAGCTGAAGACATACGCACAGGGAATGGGAGGAATAGGGCTGCCTGGAGACGCATCCTCCGCTTCCCGGTTTATCCGCGCTGCGTTTCTGAAATGGAATTCAGCAGCGCCGGAAGAGGAAAAGGCGAATGTGTCCCAGTTTTTCCATATCCTGGACAGTGTGGCGATGGTCCGGGGAGCGGTGGTCACTGAAGCCGGGACTTATGATATTACCACATATTCCTGTTGTATAAATGCGGCAACAGGGGCCTATTATTATAAAACCTATGATGACAGCCGGGTTCGCCGGACGGATCTTTCCCAGGCGGACCCGGAAGGGTCAGTTCTCTGCTTTTTCCATTGAGCGCATCTTTTTCATTTCCAGAGAGATGAGGAGCACAGAGACGAGAAAAGCGATCCCGTCGGCAACCGGACCTGCGTAGAGTACGCCGTCGATGCCGAAGAACAGGGGCAGTATCAGGATCAGAGGGATCAGGAAGAAGACCTGTCTCGTCATGGAGAGGAGCAGTCCCTTTACAGGCTTCCCGATGGCTGCGAAGAAGTTGGAGGAGATGAGCTGGACTCCGTTTACGATGACCATAAAGAGGAAAGTCCTCATGAAATGGATGGCGAATTCATAGTACAGTGCGTCTCCCTTACCGAACAGGGATATGATCTGATACGGGAAAAACTGGAACAGGATGAACCCGATGGTGGAGATGACAAAACTGCAGGTGATGGCAAGACGGTAGGTCTTGCGCACACGGGGATATTGTCCCGCCCCGTAATTGAAACCGACAATGGGCTGTGAACCCTGGGAGAGACCGATGAAGAATGCCAGAAGGATGGCGTTTGTCTTCATTACGATCCCGCAGGAAGCCAGGGGAATGTCTTCGCCGTAAATGGTCCTGGCTCCATAATAGGTCAGAGAGTTGTTCATCACGATCTGGACCAGCGTGATGGCAACCTGGTTCAGACTGTTGCTCATTCCAAGAGATGCGGTCTGCAGGCTTTCCTTCAGACTGAGACGGAGGTTCTCCCTCTCCAGACGGACACTCTTGAACCTGCGGACATAGGCGATGGCCGCCAGGAAGGAGAAGAACTGTCCGATGATCGTCGCCCACGCGGCTCCTGCAACGCCCAGATTGAACACAAAAATGAAGATCGGATCAAGGATTGTATTCAGGACGGCTCCGATGAGCATGCAGGTCATGGAGTATTTGGGACTTCCGTCTGCCCGGATCAGACTGCTCATGCTGGTGGTGACAATCTGGAACGGCATACCCAGGGCGATGATCCGCGAGTAGGTGGCTGCGTATGCCATATTCTCTGATGTGGCTCCGAAAGCGGTCAGCATGGGATGAAGAAAGATTTCTATGAGGACTGCGTATACGATGCCGGAGAGGAGCATCATGCAGATGCTGTTCCCTACTACCTGTTCTGCTTTTTCCTGTTCTCCTGCGCCCAGGCAGAGAGAGAAACGGGAAGCGCTTCCGATGCCGATGAGGAGGGAGAGGGCAAGGCAGATGGTGGTTAGAGGATAGGAGACGTTTGTGGCGGAGTTTCCGAGATATCCTACACCCTGCCCGATGAATACCTGGTCTACGATATTGTAGAGAGAGCTTACAAGAGTTGCGATAATGCTGGGGATTGCAAAGCTCCTCAGGAGAGAGGGGATGCTTTTAAATCCCAGAGGATTCTGTGTTGTCTGTGTTTCATTCATCTGGAGAGATTCCTTTCTTTTGATCTGAATTTGTTTCTTTTTCGTTTGCCGAGACGGCACGGAGTGCTGTCTGCTTCAAGATTTTTACAAAAGCGGACCGGTCCTCTTCCGGGATGCCGTCCAGAAGAAAGTTTTCTGTTTCCTGGATAGTCTGAATCAGGGCGTTATATACATGACGGGCTTTTGGGGTGGGATAGAGGACATAGGTCCTCCTGTCCTGAGAGTTAGGCTCCTTTGTGATAAAGCCGGTTTTGATCAGAGTATTCAGAGAACGGGTGATATTGCTCGGGTTCAGATAGAACATGTGGTAAAACTGTTCCTGGGTCATTCCCGGATTCTGACAGATCGTGATGATATACATGTGCTGGCTGCTGTTCAGGCCGAACGGGGAAAAACGGCGGTCAAGCTGCATTTTTGTGTAGCGGTCCGCAACGGACAGCCATTTGATCAGTTCCATAACCATGGTCATTACCTCCGGTAAGATAATATAGCAGAAAATATTTGCGCGCGCAAGGAATAAAATGATTGACATTTCCGATTTCCAGTGGTAAAGTGTTACCAGACCGATGAGGAAGAGCAAGTAACTTCAGCAGAAGCATCACAGAGAGCTGCGGGCGGTGGGATCGCGGTATGACAGAACTGAGGCGAATGGGCTTCTGAGGGCGAGTTGAAAGATTGAGTAGGCGAGCCGGAGACTGAGACTCCGTTATCAAAGAAAGCATATGTTGGTATGCATGAGAGGATGCGGAAGAACGCGTCAAGCCGGGTGGCACCGCAGGAGTATTTATTGTATGAACGCTCTTGTCCCTGCAATGTGATTGTATGGGACAGGGGCTTTTTTGTTTGATAGGAAACTAATAGAAAATTAAAAGCAGAGTTGATCCTGGTCCCGTGAGGAAAGGAGTTACAGATATGAAACTTGAAAATTATGAAGTACATCTTCCGAATTATTCTATTGGAGATAAGATTTACGACAAGATCGGACCGGTGTGTGAGTCCTATGGAAAGAAAGTCCTTGTGATCGGCGGGAAAAAAGCACTGGAGGCCGCTTATGACAAGATTGAATCCTATGTAAAGCAGACGAATCTTGAGATCATCGGAAAAGAGATCTACGGGGAAAACTGTACCTACGCGGCGGTGGAAAAACTGCGTCAGATGCCTCTGTATCAGGAGGCGGACATGGTCTTCGGCGTGGGAGGAGGAAAAGCGCTGGACACAGTAAAGTGTCTGTGCATCACCGATGACAAGCCGGTCTTCGCATTCCCGACTATCGCGTCCAACTGTTCTGCATGTACTTCAGTCTCTATTATGTACAATGAGGACGGCACATTCCTGAAGCCCCATTTTTTTGTGCGGCCGGTGATGCATTCCTTCATAGACACGGAGATCATCGCCAAGGCGCCGAGCCAGTATATGTGGGCAGGGATTGGCGATACCTATGCAAAATATTATGAGGCGACGATCTCGTCGAGGGATGAGAGGCTGGAGCATTTTACGGCGCTGGGGGTTGCGGTCAGCCGGATGTGCTGTGATCCGCTGATCGAGTACGGTCCGAAAGCGCTGGAAGATCACAAAAAAGGACTCTGCACTTACGATGTGGAACAGGTCGTCCTGGCGATCGTTGTGACAACGGGAATCGCTTCCATCTTCCTGACAAAGGATTATACCCCGGATTACAACAGCGGTCTGGCCCACGCAGTCTTCTACGCCATGACTTCTTATCCGGTGATAGAAGAGCGCCATCTTCACGGTGAAGTGGTAGGGTTTGGAATCCTGCTGGCGCTTCTGGTAGATGGGCAGTATGACGAGTTCGAGAAGATCTATCAGTTAAATAAGGCGGTAAACCTGCCGGTATCTCTGGAACAGATTGAGATCACGGAGGAACAGTGGGAAGAGTGTATGGAGCGTATTCCGGATATGTCGGATGTGGCTCATTATCCTTATAAAGTGACAAAGAAAATGCTGGAAGAGGCAATGAACAGACTGAAAGAAAGAGTGGGAAGAAACAATGAAGAATAATAAAGGATCAGGAAAGACAGGAGCAATCATACTTGGAGTATCCTTCGTATGGTTTACCACCCATTTCGGAGGCGGGTTTGCCTCCGGAGCGCAGATCTACAGTTATTTTGTGAGATACGGGGTATGGTGTCTTTTCATGCCGGTCCTGGCGATGCTCTACAACGCCATCTTTTTTGCATATAGTCTGCGGTTTGCAAGAAAGCACGGGGTGTATGATTATCGTTCCTACAACAATGCATTTTATGGAAAATTTGCACCGGTCTTTTCAAATCTTTTTGAGGTGCTTTACATCTGCGTGATGTGTGTGGCGCCGGCGGTAGCGTTTGCCACGGGCGGAGCGACCTTAAGTGAGCTGACAGGACTGCCGTACCTGCTGTGTACATTTCTGATCGGTGTGTTCATCTTTATCGTGGCGATCTTCGGTACTGATCTGGTCCGTCGGGTGGCGTCTGTGCTTTCCGTCTGTATCATTGCCGGTCTGCTGATCGTTTATATCCCGAATATTATTTCCGGGTTTTCCGGGATCAGGGAAGCTGTATCCAGTATGACTGCGGCGGAACTTCCTGTGGGAGACGCTCTGTACTCTGCATTCCTTTACGGAACATTCCAACTGTCCAATATCGCGGTGTTTGTTCAGCATGCAAAGTCTTTTGAGAAGCCGAAGGATGCGGTGAAGAGCATGGGCGTGGGATTTGTGGTCAATTCGCTGATGATGGTCATGGTAGTCCTTGGACTGATGACTGTCTATACAGATCCGGGTGCGGCAGAGCAGAGTGTGCCGACGTTGTTCATGGTACAAAACGGCGTGGGCGCTTCCTTCATGACTCCGCTTATCTCTGTTCTGATCATCCTGGGCGCGGTCTCCACAGCGGTCAATATGGTGGCTGCCATGGTAAAGCGTGTCTGCGGTGAGAAAGCGGACGGTGAAAACGGAAACTTCCGGGAAGAAACAAATGTAGAAAGTAATAACGTAGAAAAGAAAAGATTTAATATCTCAAAGAAGGAAATCGTTGCGGCCCTAGTGTGCTGCGTGGTTGATTTTGCCATCGCCCAGTTTGGTCTTCTGACACTGATCCAGAAGGCATACAGTGCGATTGCGTATCTGGCGATTCCGGTGATCCTGCTTCCATATATCGTCCATATGATCGTGACAAGATTTGATACGAAGACACCTTAAAGCCATTCAGGTACAAAAATGGACAGATCTGTGTCTAAAACAGAAAAAGAATTACTGCACAAAATCCAATGCTGAATTTTGTGCAGTTTTTTCGTTCGTACTTTATTGACGGATCATTTGAAAAAGGATAAAGTAAGAGTCACAGAAAATAGTACTGCAAAATGAGCAAACGTTTTTCAGAGGGATATTTTATTTCTCCGTTCTGCATATCTGTTCTGTTTCTTTATCGGATATGCTTCTATTTTATCTATATCTTGAATCGGTCCCGTTTCGGGAAAGCTTCCGGATTGATATGACAACTTGAAAAATGAATATTGGATGCCGGGCGTCGTTTTCTGTCGCTGCAAGCAGTTTCTCTTTTGCATCCGTCCGGCAGGAAAGGACGAGACTATGGAAAATGATCTTGGTTACAGGGAGTTCTGTTCTCAGTTTGACGCTTTTTTTCGCAGGAATGAGAAGAATTTCGGAAACGGAAAGGGAGCGGTACATTATCGATTTTATCCCAAAGGATTTACCGCTGTCCGGGATGAAGACGCCAGATTTATCAGGGATATCAATGCCCGATATTATCATCAGGAGTCGGACCGGCTTCAGGGAGACTTCGCGGTGCTTGAAAAGGACGGGACAGGAAAAGCCCGTACATACTGTCGGTTTTCCGCGGAAAAGATGTACGAGGATTATCAGAAATACGGATGGGATATTGTCAAGGAAGCAGTTTATGAAAACCTGGAATACTGCAATTCGGAAGAGATCGGGATACTTGACCAGATGGAAAATTATGAAAGGATAAAGCATCGTCTTTTTATCCGCCCGCTCTGCTATAACAATTTTGCCTGGGAGGCGGGAAGGTATATCTATCGGAGGTTTGAGGATATGGCGCTGGTACTCTATGTTCTGATACGGGATGACGAGAGAGGGATCGACAGCGCGAAGATCCCGAAAGAGATGCTGGAAAAATGGAACAGGAACCGGGATACTGTGATGGACGAGGCATTGGTCAATACATACAGTATGGCGCAGCCCCGCATGTATATGTCTCCTTTTGAATGCATCCGGCCGCCCTTTGAAAGAGGCGCGTTCATGTCGTTCAGCAGCCCGATCAGGAGCCTGGACAGAATGGCGATGCCTACGGTGACAACCACAAAGATGACAAACGGAGCCATCGCCATGTTCTATACCGGAGTGAAGGAGAAAATTGCGGAGTTGTACGGTGACAGCTACTATGTGGTGTTTACGAGTATTCATGAGGCGAAGACACATTGCCGCGGGTCTTTTGCTCCCCGGGACATGCTGAAAAGCCTGAAAGAGATAAACCGGGTATTCCCCAAAGAAGAGATGCTGTCGAACAGAGTATATTATTATGACAGGGAAAAGGGCACGTTTGAAGCAGTACTGCTGTGACGGATAACTGCTTTAAAGCAATAAACTGTTTTACATCCTCCAACTTTTGTTATATACTGGACAGGCGGCAGGTTTCGGACAGAATCCTGGAGAAAACAGGATCCTGGCGGGAAAGCAGGCCGTATCAGAGTCAAAAGGTATG
>DWVT01000198.1 GCA_019120075.1 Candidatus Mediterraneibacter excrementigallinarum | reverse complement strand
ATTTTATTCTGTAACGCAAATGCACTGCACAGCGGTTCCATGTTTCAGAAAAAAGACTGCTCTTATCTCTCTGTTACATTTGATCCGCAGCTGATTTACGGTTTCCACGAAAGTATCGTATTCAGGAAATATGTTGATCCCATTATTCAGAACATGGGATTTGCTGCTGTTCTCTTCAGCCCGGAAAATGACGGGTACGTCAGGCTCCTCACTGCATTACAGTCGCTGATCCGACTCTTTGACCGTCGTCCCGCTTATTATGAACCGGATATGATCTGCCAGCTTCTACAAATATGGAAGATCATTTTTCAATGTTACTCACCAAAAGTTCCTGCAGCAGATTATGAAGGGAAAGAATTGATACGCATCAAACAGATCCTCTCTTATCTGGACCAGAATTTTATGAACCACATCACGCTTGAAGATATCTCCAGTGTTATCAATCTCTGTCCCGGCGAATGCAGCCGGCTTTTCCGGAGATATATGAACGTAACTCTTTTTTCATATTTAAAAGAATACAGAATTTCAAGAAGCCTGGATTTTCTTGCAGAACCCGGCCTGTCTGTCACAGAAGTCGCCGCTCTGTCAGGTTTTTCAGATCCGAACTATTATACGAAGGTGTTTCGCAGCATAAAGGGATGTTCACCAAGAACTTACAGGAAAAAATATTTTACCTATTCTCCAGAAAACACGAAATGCGGTTAATCCTTCCGACTAACCGCATTATCCATATTTAATATTCTGATTTATCCATCATAAGATTTTTACGATCTTTTCCACCATGGCGTCCATGGAAGCCTCCCGGGCAATCTCTACCTTCATTCCGAACTTTTCCGCCTCCCGGGCAGTCTGCTCTCCGATACACACCGCACGGACAACAGTGAAATCCATCTGCCCCAGTGCCTTCGTAAATCCTCTCACCGTGGAACCGCTGGTAAATGTCACAGCATCGATCTCACCGTTTTCCAGCATCTCTCTGATCCGGTCTTTCAGCATCGGTTCCACCTCATAAACTGTCCGATACAACGGAATATCCTCTGTACTGATTCCCGCGTCATTGAGAGGAGGAATCAGATCCTCAGAGCCCTTTTCCGCTCTGGCGATCAGAACATGGCTTCCCTCTTCCGCTTTTTCCGCCAGTGCTCTTCCCAGTTCTTCCGCACTGTAGGCCGAAGGGACAAGATCCGGAAAAACTCCATGTTGAGAGAGTGCTTTTGCCGTGGCGGAGCCGATCGCCGCCACTTTCGCCGTTCCCGCAGTACAGAACAGAGCCCGCAGATCCATCTTCATCTCCACAAGCTGTTCAAAGAAGACGGAGACTCCGATAGGACTGGTAAATACGAGCCACTTCTCCCCTTTCTGATCCGAAAAGCGCCTCAGCGCATCTTGCAATACCTGATTCGGCGAAATGGGTTCCGTGCGGATGGCAGGCATCTCGATCACCTGCGCCCCCAGATCCCGGAGCCGCCCTGCAAGGGAGGAGATATTCTGTCTCGGACGAGTGAGAAGGAACCGTCTTCCGCCAAGAATACGGTCCTCCGCCCAGTGAAGCTCTTCAGCAAGAGAACATACCTTTCCCACTACAATAAGCGCAGGCGTACTGATCCCTGCCCGGTCCGCCGCTTCTTTCAGTGTACTCACGGTTGCAGTCACTCTTCTCTGCTTTGCAGTGGTTCCCCGCTCCAGCACAGCGGCAGGCATATCCGGATCCATCCCTGCGTCTATAAGACCTTTAAGGATCTTTTCCATCGAGGACACGCTCATAAGGAACACCAACGTTCCGTTCAGTTTCACAAGAGAATCAAAGTCAATGGAAAGTGTCCCGTCCTTCCTTGCATGCCCGGTAATAACATGAAAGGATGAGGTATAGTCCCGGTGGGTGACCGGGATCCCCGCATAGGCGGGAACCGCCACAGAGGAAGTGATCCCCGGGACCACTTCGAAGGGGATTCCTTCCCGGAGCAGGAGTTCCAGTTCCTCTCCGCCTCTTCCGAATACAAAGGGGTCTCCGCCTTTCAGCCGGAGCACGCGTTTTCCTTTCTTCGCCTCCCGCACAAGGATCCGGTTAATCTCATCCTGGGGCACGGGATGATTGCCTGAATGCTTGCCAACGTAGATTGTCTCTGCTGTCGCAGGGATACGGCTTAAGATCTCCGGGCTGATCAGCGCGTCATAGACGATCACATCCGCCGTCTCCATCAGTTCTGCTGTCTTGAGGGTGAGAAGGCCCTCGTCTCCAGGACCTGCTCCGGCAAGCCAGACCTTTCCTGTTTTATATTCCGAATTATGTTTTAACATGTGTTTTCTCCATTTTTTATTATGATAATTATGACATGGTGCATCCATTATAACATTTCTTTTCATTGAATTTTTTTGACACAAGTGTCAATTTTTTTCAACTTAATTTTGAAATAAGAATATCCCCTCCTCAAACCTGCATTCCCCATCCGTATACTTCTCGATCACGTTCTTCCAGAACAGATATGCTTTTTCACTCCCGTAAGACGGGCAGACTTCCCAGTTTCCCTGGTACTTCTCAAAGCACAGGACCGCCGCTTTCTTTCCTGCGCCTCTTCTCCGGTACTTCGGAATAACCATAAATTCCGCGATGCTGTGTCCCTCGCTGAACTTCTGCATATATTCATTCACCATGACGAATCCAAGCAGCTTTCCCGTCTCTTGTGCCCGGATAAAATAAGCATCCCTCTCCATAGCGTCCTGCTGTTCAAAATAACAGTCAAACCATCGATATTCAAACAGGCCGTCCTCGCCCATCTCATTAAGGTCTGTCCCGCTCTCCTCATACAGAGAATACTGCAGAAGGCGGTACAGGATTTCCTTTTCTTCCTTTTTTACCGGTTCCAGTCTGATCTCCATCTTTCTTCTCCTTATGCCCCTGCTTTTCTAAGCTGCCTTTCCGAACTTCTCACTGCCACTCACTCCGCTCTCTGCTCTGCTTTACACGGTTTGTCACTCTGCTTCCCGCAGAAGCCGCTTCGCAAGTTCTTCCCCCGCCTGCTCTGCCCGGCTGACCTCCGCGCACAGCACTCCCCGGGAATACTGTCCGGACTTCTCGCTCCAACATAGACCTGTCAGCTTCAGTTCATTTCCGCTGATCTGTGCATGGGCCGCTGACGGAGAAGTGCATCCGCCTCCCAGCACGCGGATGAACTGGCGCTCTGCAAGAGCTGCCGCCCGGCTTGCCGGATCATCCACCTGGCCGATCCAGTCGTAAATTTCCCCTTTTCTTCCCTGCACCGCAAGGATTCCCTGCCCCGCTGCAGGGATCATCTCATCTATAGACAGGTACCGTCCCGCTGCATGCTCCATCCCGAGCCGTTTCAGTCCTGCTGCGGCAAGGAGGGTTCCGTCATATCCCTCTTCCTCCAGCTTTCTCAACCGGGTCTGTACATTTCCCCGGATCCCACGGAAGGTACAAGCCGGATAAAGCCGTTCCATCTGCAGCGCACGCCGCCTGCTGGACGTGCCGATCACCGGACATTCCGGCAGTTCCTTCAACCCGTTCCGATAGATAAGGACGTCCCTCGGGTCTTCCCGCTTTCCAAAAGCAAGGATGGGAAGTTCCTCGTTTATTTCCATAGGCATATCCTTCAGGCTATGTACAGACAGATCGATCCGCCCTTCCAGAAGAGCCCGGTCCAGTTCCTTTACAAACAGACCTTTCCCGCCGATCTTCTCCAGACTTTTATCCAGGATCTTGTCTCCCGTGGTTTTCATTGTGATGATCCGGACTTCCGTTTCCGGGTCATACTTTTGTATCAGATCCCGGATGATCTCCGCCTGGCGGACTGCCAGCGCGCTCTCCCGGCTCCCGATCCTTATCACAGAATGCATGGTGCATCATTTCCTTTCTCAAAAAACTATTTCTGATTTAATACAGTTATATATAGAAGATTTCTTTTTATATTTCTTTTGATATCTGAAGATACTTTTCTATCAATTTGGGTTGTATCAATGGATATGTCCAGTTTTCGGGCAGCTTATCCATAAGTACAACCTTCTCCATCTCGCTGTCCAGTTTACCTGAAAACTCCATTATTTCCGCAAAACACAATAATCCGAATGTTTCTTCACCGCTCTCA
>DWVT01000197.1 GCA_019120075.1 Candidatus Mediterraneibacter excrementigallinarum | reverse complement strand
AGGACGAGCAGATCTTTGCGTACACCAGGACAACTACGGAGAATGAAATGCTGGTTTGCGTTAATTTCACCGGGAAGCCGGCAGCGTGTCCGCTGCTCAGAGAGTGGAAGGACGCACAGGTGCTGATCCATAATTATGATGGGAATGCGACAGAAGAAATGAAGCCTTATGAAGCTGTAATGCTGTTAAGGGCAAGATAAACGAAAAATCAGGAAAATCACGCGGCAACAGGGGAAAGGGCAGACAGAATCAATGCAGAGTGAGGAGAAATTATGTATAGAGGAAGAGCGAGGATAACAGACTCGGCGAATATAGTAAAGGAAGCGGTTGTGATCGGAGATGTGACGGTGGGAGAAAATTCCACCGTTCTCTTCCACGCCGTCCTGCGGGGCGATGTAGAGAAGATTGTGATCGGAAGGGGAAGTAATATCCAGGATAACTGCACGGTCCATACGGATACGGGATGCCCTGCCCTGATAGGCGATAATGTCAGCATCGGGCATAATGCGGTGCTGCATGGATGTACTATCGGTGAAGGCAGTCTGATCGGGATGGGAGCAGTGGTCTTAAACGGCGCGAAGGTCGGCAGGGAGTGCCTGATCGGGGCAGGAAGCGTCGTATTGGAAAACCAGGTGATCCCGGATGGAAGCCTTGCCGTGGGCAATCCCGCGAAAGTAAAACGCCTTCTCACAGAAGAGGAAAAGAGAAAGCTTTACTGGAACAGCGAAGCTTATGTGGAAGCAGGGAGACAGCTCAGGGCAGAAGGATACTGCGGGAAGAAGTAAAAGAGCCTTGACAGAAGAGGAAAGCACCTTCATAATAGTTTATATCAAATTACTAAAGTTAACTTTAGTAATTTTGTTATAAGCTGTTGTGGAGGTGCTTTTATGTTCGTTGGCAGAAAAGAAGAAATGAAAAAGCTGGATCAGATGTATAAAAGCGGCGGATTTGAGTTTGCGGTAATATACGGACGGCGCCGTATTGGTAAGACAACATTGATCACAGAGTTTTGCAGGGGGAAGAAAGCAATTTATTATATGGCGTCAGAATCCACTGCGAAAGAGAATCTGGAAAGCTTTTCCAGAGCGGTTTTTGAAGTGACTTCACCTGGCGTTGAGATGCCGCCCTTTCAGAGCTTTGACCATCTGTTTCGGTTTATCGGGCAGTATTTAGAGGAGCAGCTGATCCTGGTGATCGATGAATATCCGTATCTTGCGGCAAGCGAGAAATCCGTCTCGTCACTTTTACAGGCACATATCGATCGATATTGGAAGGACAGTCCGCTTATGCTGATCCTGTGCGGTTCTTCGATGAGCTTTATGGAGAATCAGGTGTTGGGGTATAAAAGCCCTCTGTATGGCAGGCGCACGGGGCAGTTCCGTCTCCGGCCGTTTTCTTTTTTTGAGGCGGAACAGTTATTTCCGGGATATACAGGGGAAGAGAAAGCGCTGATCTACGGCGTTACAGGAGGAGTCCCGGAGTATTTAAGCCGGGTACGTCCGGAGCGGACTGTGGACGAGAATATTATTGAACTTTTTTTTACAAGTTCCGGGAGGCTTTTTGAGGAGCCGTCGAATCTTCTGAAGCAGGAAATGAGAAACTACGCGGTATACCATGCCGTGATCAGCGCGGTGGCAAAAGGAAAGAGCAGGCTCAATGAGATTGCGACCACGGTGGGCGAGGAATCTTCCGCCTGCGCAAACCATCTGAAAGCGCTGATCTCTCTGGGACTTATAAAAAAAGAAGTGCCGTATATGGAAAATGAAACATCCAGAAAGACGATCTACCGGCTGGAAGATAATATGTTCCGCTTCTGGTACCGGTTTGTCGCGCCGGATATCAGCGGCATTGAGAGAAATATGGGCAGAGGGATCTATGAACACAGGGTAAAAGGGCAGCTTGCTGATTTTATGGGAAGTGTGTTTGAAGAAATATGTATTCAGTATCTCTGCAGACCGGATGTGATAGAAAATGCGCCGTTTTTCTACGGAAGCGTCGGAAGATGGTGGGGAACCGATCCGAGATCCCGAAGCCAGATTGAGATCGATATCCTCGGTGCATATGGGGAGGAGATGCTGCTGGGAGAGTGCAAATGGAGGAATGAAAAGGTTGATGAAGATGTCCTGGAAAAATTAATCTGGTGTGGGCAACTGTTCCGCCAACAGGAAAAATGGTACTATATTTTTTCAAAAACAGGATTTACAGAGAAGGTAAGGGCGCAGGCACAGAAAGACCGGAAGATCCGTCTGTTGAGCTTCTCGGATATGTTGTGATCAGAATGTCCGGGAAATTGCCCGGGAGGCTGCCTGTACAGGCAGCTCACTCCGGTTATGAGGAAGTATTCCGCATATTCACATTCCGGTACTCTTCCGGCGTCATTTTCTCCTTCTTCTTAAAGATGCGGAAGAAATATTTTACATTGTCATAACCCACCGCACGGGCAATCTGATACATCTTCCGGTCGGTCTCCGTCAGCAGCTCTTTGGATCTTTCAATCCGGACCTGATTCAGGTAGTCTACGAATTTCTGCCCGGTCCTTTCTTTGAAGAGGGTGCTCAGATAGCTGCGGTTGATATAAAAGAGAGAGGAAAGAAACTCCTGAGACAGATTTTTCTGATAGTTTCTCTCCACGTATATCTGGATCTTTTTGATCACATCGTCAATGGCATATACACTGTTAGGTCGGATCATTTTTGCCAGGTTGACAAAAAACTGCCGGTAATAATCCATCAGATCATTCAGGGAGAAGATATGGTTCACCACATTCTGCATGCTGGCGGAAGATTTCAGAGAATCCGGAGTATGCATGTATTCGTCAAGAATCTTACGGCACTGGTCGGAAAGCAGGTAACACTGATATTTCACGTCAGCCAGCGTGCAGCCCGGAATAGATGCGCAGTAATTGAAAAATTCCCGGGTCAGGGCAGACGTCTCTTCTTCCATGCCGGCTTCGATGCGGAAAAGAAGTTCGTCTTCTTTTTCCCAGTCTATGGACCGGGATTCTTTTTCTTCTTCATCATAAAAATAGCAGGAGGGCGCGCCGGAGCAGAGAAGCTGGTGGTCCAGCGCGTACGTGGCTTCGCGGTAGGCCGGATTCAGTTCGGACATCGAGTCGTGCGCAGCACTGACGCCGATGACCGGGTTGAGGTTCAGATCCTTCAGATGGGGAAGGAATGCTTCCAACATCTGATCCACGGTCCGGCGGCCCTGGGCCGGATCCTGTTTGGGAATAAACAGGACAAGGAGGCCAAGGCTTTCGCTGGACGGGCTGGGAAAGTAAAGGATCAGGTCCTCAAATCCGAGCTCGCACAGGGCGTTATTTATGGAAAGGTCCGATGCTGCTTTTGAAAACTGGCATGCCAGGAGACAGAACCCGTGGTTTTCGGAAATATAGCTCAGCTTTTTGGATGTGAGCTGCGTGTCTGAGACCTGATAGCCCAGCGCAAGGTTTTTAATGATCTGTATATCATACTCGTACTGGATCTGCTCCTTTTCCTGCTCCGAGCTTTTGATCTGGTCGTACATAGATGAGCGGTCTTCAATACGGGCTATCGCCTTCAGGACTACCTCACGGATCGCTTCCCGGCTGAACGGCTTTAAAAGGTACTCCAGAGCGCTGGAAGAGATTGCCTGTTTGATATAGTCAAAGTTCCGGTAGCCGCTGATCACGATCAGAGGCATATCGGGATAATGTTCAGCAAGATAGGGAAGAAGTTCCATCCCGTCTATCCCCGGCATCTGCATATCCAGGATCACAAAATCGGGACAGAGGTCTTTGATCAGTTCGATGCCGGCTCCTCCCTCTGACGCTTCTCCGATGCATTCAACCTGATCTTTTAACGTGTCCAGCTTTTTGATCGTTCCTTTTCGGATCAGTTCTTCATCGTCGATGATAATGTATGTATACATTTCATTTCCTCCTCGGTTTTACGTCCCAATAAATTCAAAACATGTTTGTGAGTTATAGGGCAGGGATCTTGATCGTTATGGATGTTCCTTCGCCGGGGGCACTCCGTATATTCAGCCCGTAGCCCTTTCCGTAATACAGCTCGATCCGTGAATGGATATTTTTCAGTCCGATGCCCTGCTTGTTTCTGTGTCCCAATTCGGTAAAGGAAGCCTCTTCGCTCAGCTTTCTCCGGATCGATTCCAGCGTATCAGCGTTCATTCCCTTTCCATTGTCGGAAACCGTAATATACAGGACAGGACCGGAGCGTTCTGCCCAAATCGTAATGTTATCCCCCGCTGTGCAGTAATCCAGTCCGTGATAGAAAGAATTTTCGACAAGCGGCTGAAGGATAAGCTTGAGTACTTTTTCGCTGTACAGGGCGGCGGGAATATCCAGCGTCAGAGAGAAACGTCCGCTGAAGCGGATCGACTGTATCGAGACATAGTCTTTTACATGGTCGATCTCATCCTTCAGGGTGACGATCTCACTGGGTGTCTTGATGGCGTACCGGAACATGTTCCCAAGCGCCAGGGACATGGTGGCGATATCCTCGTTTTCATCGATCTCCGCCATGCTGTTGATGGATTCCAGCGTATTGAACAGAAAGTGGGAGTTGATCCGCGCTTCCAGGGATTTCATCTGGGCGTCCAGGATATTGAGCTTGTCCTGGTAGTCCCGCTTGATGGATGCGTCGAGTTCTTCCAGCATATTTCCGTATTCGTTATAAAGAGTGCCTATTTCATCCGTACGGTTCATGTACGGGCTGGAGAAAGAAAATTTGTGGTCCCGCTGGTGAGACATAGTTGAACTCAGCGCCTCGATGGGGCGGATCATATTTTTTGTCACTACGTATGCAAGTACCAGACACAGTATGATGCAGGTGAAAGCGACCACCAGCAGCAGGAAGATCGTAAGGCTGAATTCCCCGTACAGGCTGTCATAGTCAAAGACGGCGGTCAGCTCCAGGGAATCCACGGCAAGGTCTGTCCGGCGTATCTTCAGATCGTCTTCGGAAAATGTCTCGGGAAGGTCATTTATATTAGAGTAGAGCGTCACAGAGGTATCTTTGTTGTCAATATAGAGAAGGACGCTGTCATCCATTGTGTTGACAGTGCTCAGATCAAAGATCTCCGGATCGCAGGTGACCAGGATCACGCCGAGAAATTCATGAGTGTACAGATCGTTGATGCTCAGCGAGAAGTAGATGGAGCCTTCTTCATTTTCACGAGTAAAGATTCCGGGATCGATCAGAGAGCTGACATAAAATTTCCCTGGATCCTCCAGAGCGTTCTCGTACCATTCTGAGCCCTGCGGGTCATAGTTTGCGGAAACAGTATTGGATGACTGAGAACAACTGAATACCACATCCGAGGGCGTAAAGATATAGATCCCGGTGATATAATCATAGGTCGCCATGATGTTCCGGAAAATGGCGTTGAAATGTTGATTTGTATAAAAAATATCATAGGAAGAGAAGCCTTCCGTGTCTTCGGAAAAAGGCTTCAGGTTCTCGATGACAGAATAATCTCCGTCGCTGGAATAGAAGGTGAGGAAGCGGATGCTGCGCTGTACCGTGTCCAGCGTATTATCCGCGTATGTGACTGCGTTATGGAACAGATTTCCCGAGAGCTCGTCTAGGCGCTGATAGGTTACTTCGCGGTAATGCGCATAAGAATACCATGTGAGGACAAGGAGCGGGATGACCGCGAGTATGGAAAAAATAAGGAAAAGCTTTGTGCGCAGTTTCATGTGAATCCTTTCTCTTTGCAGCGGCAGATCCGTATCCGGATATTCCGGAACCCTGGCAGCCGTTTACGATTCTTTGATTTCCAAAAAAAGTATACCACAATATCCGACAAAAGTACACCGCCACTGTGATAACATTGAATCATCAAGAAAAGCTTTCGAAGGGAGGAAATATAATATGAAAGCAAAAAAAGTGTTATCCATGCTGTGTGCTGCGATGATGGGAGTGACCCTCCTGGCAGGATGCGGCGGAGGAGGATCCGATGAGGGAAACACGGACGCTGCCCAGTCTTCGGGACCGTACGATGAGCAGGCGATCGAGAACGCGGGCGACATCACGATCACAATGATGGTATCCGGTGTAGCGACGGAAAACGACTTTGAGACAGAGGTCCTGCCGGAACTGGTGAAGGAGAAATGGCCCAATGTCACCCTTGAAGTGACAAAGCTCCCGGATGACAACTACTACACAACGCTGAGGTCAAGACTTTCTTCCGGAGAGTGCCCGGACATTATCCTGACACAGCCCATGTACGCGGGATCCAACTCCTGCTACTCACTGGCAGAGGCGGGATACCTTGCTCCGCTTAACGATATGAAGTGGGCTGAGAACATGAGCGATCTTGATGCGGTTACTTATGAGGACAATATCGTGACCTGCACCGCCGGCGTATCCATCCTGGGAACTTACTACAATAAAGATATCTTTGAAGAGTGCGGCATCACGGAGGAGCCTCAGACATGGGCGGACTTCCTTGACGCGTGCCAGAAGATCCAGGATGCGGGATATCAGCCAATCGTCATGGGTGATAAGGATATGTACGTGATGCAGTTCGGCCTTTACCAGATCGCATGCAATGAGATCTATTCTCAGAACCCGGACTATGATGAACAGCTCCGGACAGGAGACACATCCTTTACGGATGAAGGAACATGGGACAAAGTCCTTGAGATGTACAATGAGCTTTATGAGAAGGGATACATTGACTCCTCACAGACACTCGGTATCGGAGCTTCCCAGGCGATCCAGGAATTTATCGACGGAAACGCGGCGATGACATTCGACGGCTCCTTCAACGCGCCGGCGCTGCTGGCAGAGGGAGAAGGCGGAGCGTTCGAGAGAGGGTACTTCCCGATCCCGTCCGAGTCCGGCGACAACTATACGGCAACCTGCCTCTCCGCAGGATACAGTATCTATTCCGGATCTGAGTATGTGGATGAGTGTAAGGAACTTCTGGATTACTGGTTTGACGGAGAATCCGATATCTGGGACGCATATCTGTCCACAGGAAAGATCATCGCTACATACGGCGAGGGCGCGGACTCAACGGCAAACTACGAACTGTTCAAACCATTTATCGATATGATGAATGAAGGAAAAGCATTCCACTGGTGCAACCAGGCATGGCCGTCCGGAACAGAGACGACGATGGAAGAGAAGTTCGGC
>DWVT01000196.1 GCA_019120075.1 Candidatus Mediterraneibacter excrementigallinarum | reverse complement strand
GTTAACCGAAGTGTCGTTGGTTCAAGTCCAACAGGGGGAGCTGAACTGAATTCCGAGAACGCCTTATTTTCAAGGCTTCTCGGGATTTTTCTTTTACTGTATTTCAAAAATGGGGCAGAAATGGGGCAAATCATATAATTTTCAGCCCCTTGATCTGCTCATTTTCCTTTTCCTGTAGCTTCTTTGTTACGTGCAGATATATCTCTTTTGTAATCTGACTGTCGGCGTGCCCCAGGCGCCGCGATATCGCGTCAACACTGATTCCTTGTTCCATAAAGAGGCTGGCGTGTGTGTGGCGGAGAGTGTGCGGCGTAATGCTACGTCCCAGGATCCTCTTTGAATTATCCTTCAGATATTTATTGTACGCATAGTATTTTATGTGTCCACCATCTTCATTCGCGATAAATAGATCTGTCTGATATCCGTACATCATTCGCTGCTTCATCATCAACAGATTCATTTCCCTGGCTGCTGTGACAAGATCGTCCTGCATATACACATCCCTTCGGGACTCTATTGTCTTTACATCCGTCACCAAGCCATTAACAGCATCATATGTTTTTGTGACATGGATAAGGCGGTCCGTAAATGACACATCGCTTTTCAGTAGAGCTGTGAGCTCCCCAATGCGGAGTCCGGAAAGTACCAGGATCCGTGTCACACATTTCCATACCGGCTGATTCATCCCGTTCAGGAGATCCGCGACCTCAGAAGCTTCCAGGAACTTGTCCTGGATTTTTTCCTTGTGCGAAGCAGCTTTGAAGAACTCAATCTTATCCAGATAAGACACATCTTTTATATAATCATGCTTGTATCCCCATTTTAAGATGCCCTTAAATCTCTTCAGGATCTCGTTCTTCTGCTCCGGTGTGCGATCTAGTGCAATCAGTCTTGTACGGATGTAGTTTGCGGACAGAGCATCTACGAGAGTGTCTTTCCCGAGTACGTCCATCATCAGGTTCCCCATCCAGTAATTGCGCCGGCATGTGGACGCTTTTAATGTGACAGCCTGCTCCTCACGATACTTCTCGATCAGCCTGGACACTGTTACCTTCTCCGGCTGATCAGACGCAGTGACAGCCTCCTGTATCTTTGCGTCAAGAGTTCTCTGAGCGACTTTCCGGGTCTGTGCGGTGTCTCTCTCCATCACGACCGAGACACGCCTTGTCTTGCCCGTCAGTGGGTCTCTGTAGCGTTCTACGAATTTGTAACCGGTCTTTACTTTTTCACTCCACATAACATCATCTCCTTTGAATTTTGGGTATAAAAATAACAGATGGTCTCTTGCCACCTGTCACCGAAGATGATACAATATTCCTGTCAAAGATGTGCATATCTCCGGATATGTATTGAGGCTAAGACCTCGTAACTTGAGGCGTTAGGACCTCGCTATTCCGCTCTGGTGTTGGCGCACCGGGGCGGTTTTTATTTATTATTGTATTGATTCAAGGTCCTCATCAATTTGCAAGAGGTTTTCGTGAGTGGCATCGTCAAGGACGGTCTCGTCGTTTCTGTACACATATTTTATGGCTTGGCATAAATCTGTTCCGAGTGTTGACCGGGGGTCAGAATCATCGTACTTATAATCAAGCAGATATCCGTACCACATATATTTTTCCATTTCTTCTGGACCATTGTAGAAATTATGATCAGCTTCACTAATAGCATTTACAATTTCGTCTGCTTGTTCATCGGTCATGGATTCAACGTTAGCCTTAGCCGTCGCTGCAATTTTGTCTATCATTTCGCTTGTATTTTGTTCTGCGTTGAAATCCGGGCGAGCCAGAAAGTCTGATACTACTATTTCTTCAGAAGTCGTGCCGTCCTCATCGTCATTGGCTGTATTTTGATTTGAGCTTTCTGCGCTTTCCGGTGTCGTTCCAGTTACGTTATGTATTATACCGGACACAACGCCGATAGCTAGAAAAGCCACGACGACAATTAAAACAATTTTCCCCTTTTTCATAACTTTTTCCTTCTTTCCTTTGTACTTTAAGGAAACACCACATATTTATATAATCCCTTTCGGGGTTATACCATAATTACCATAACTTACCAGTGCCAATTTTCGACAGTTTTCGACACGTGAATAGTTTATATTAATAGGAACAGGTGAGTTATGCATGAGTTATATACATACTTACCAACAAATAACACGAACAAATGTTCGATAAGTTCTTTTATTTGGACAGCCATTGTGCTATCATATCATCAAGGGATTTCGAACAAGTGTTTTTGCAGTCGGGAGGGTACATATATGAAGAACGATATATCCAAAGACTTCGTTATTGAAATGGTGAAGAAAGTAGACGAATCTGATAAGAAGTTTCTTCTGCAACTCTACACCATAGTCAAACGACATCTGGATAAGAAGGGGAGACGTTAGTCTCCTTTTTCTTTTAGGTTCTTCAGAAGTTGCGCACTGAAATCTCTAATTACTTCTTGGGACTTCGGCGTCAACTCGCTGTATGTATGCATGATTTCTTTTATTATATCGTATAGAGGATTTCCCTCATCGTTTTCCAGAAGATCTGAAACGTATGCAGCGACTTCGTCTTCCTCTGGGAGTTCGTTAAACATATCTCCGATTCCGTTTCGGAGCCAATCTTCATTTACATTATATTTTTCGCAGATATCATTTACAGTCCTATCGCTTGGAGTGGCTTTCCCCATTTCATATGTAGCGATAGTGTTTCTCTTTAAGGATAAGCGATCTGCAAATTCTTGCTGAGTTAGCTTCAATGTTTTTCTCAGCTTTTTGATACGCTCATTCATTTCATCACCACCTTGTAATGCAAGTATATAACGCAATAGAAATAAAGTCAATAAAAATGTTGAAAAAATCAACAAAACTATTGACAAAAGTCTATCACCGACTTATACTAGTCGTGTAATCAACAAAAGCGATTCGATAGGGAGGTGACAAATGAGTTTAACGGACTATTCACTTATTTTAGGGATCCTCACAATTATCATTGGGATCATAACAATAATACTCAAGCAGAAACATTAGAGTTCCAGTGAAGTATTGTTCATAGTGATGGGATAAGTTTTTACCCCCTTATTGCTGTAAATCGTGATAGAGGTTTTGGAGGCAAGTAACTCTTCGTTAGTAATAGCCTTAGTACTCTTTACATAGAAGAATCCCCCAATGACTCCATAGCCTTCAATATGAGCAGGGAGCGTAGTTGTATGAATATTAATTTCGTCGTAGATTGTACCCTTTGTGCTTTGTGTTGCTCTGAAGACGAATTGGGGTATCCAGTAAAATTCTAACGATTCTTCATTTATATTTAAAAAAGCGCGAGAAATTGAAAGTGGAATTTTTACTCTGTTTTCTATAGAAAGAGAAATGGTGATTCCCTCATTGTCATGAACTGAAATGTGATGATTTTTATATGTAACACGTAGGTTCATTCGATTCTGCAACAGCTCACTGAAAAAATTATAAAGAGAGAGTATAAAGCCTAATACAGCAACTAGGAAAGTAACATTTTCTTTTGTGAGCAGAGATGAAAATTTATCCATAAAATTGTTCCTTTCATTTTTGTGAATAGTATATCAGATTTTTAGAGGAGGTGATAACCGGAATGAGTGAAGAACAGAAAAAACTTATTGATGAGACTGTGGAAAACCTGAGACATCTGGACAAAGAGAGTTTGCTGATCATCAAGAGCGGGACGGAAATGCTAAAATCCCGTGATGCTATGGATCGGGAGCAGGAAACAGAGAAGGAGGTGGTATAAAAATGCATATAGATGAACGAAATGATGATTTTAAGCAGAATTACCAGATTAAAACGCACGAAACTGTAAGTATCTATGATGAGATGCAGAGAGAACTGAATGAAATAGCAGAAAGCCTCCTGCGAACTCAAAAGATATCTGATTCATCAATGCACATGTCTGAGGAGGCCGTAAAGCAGAGCAATAAGGCAATAATACTGTCTTTAGTATCTCTTGGAGTGACAGTAATCGGTGCGGTGGCTGAGGTTCTTATATTTTTATTGTGAGGTGATATGAATGCTGACAGCAGCAAGGATGGCGCTGGGATCGTTCCCGCTGACCGTGAAGCAGCTTTCAGAGCTGACCGGAGACAGTACGACAACAATCCGGCACAGAATCCCGGGGATTCGGGAGCAGATCAAGAATGGAAGATATAACGAATACGCCCTGATCGAAGCAAAAAAGGGAACGCGGATTAATTTCTATGTCTACTATGACTACGAAAAATTCCGTGAAGCTTTAGAAAACCGGAATACATGCAAGGCAGTCCCGCCGTTTGATCCGGAGAGGATCGCACAGATCTGTCCGGTAACGCAGGAAGTGGTTTTTGTGGACGCCGAGGGAGGTGAAGCACAATGCATGAGGTAACAGCGTCTCCGGATCCGGAGCTGGATGTAATCTGGCGGGAGCGTCCGGTACCGCCCAAGGAAACAAAAAGGAAAGATTATCGGCTGCTGAAGTCGCGGATCACGAACCTGGTCCTGCTGGGGATCATCTGCATCATGGCAGTGGTGATCTGGGTACTGCAGGCGGGACCGATCTGAATGGAGGTGAGGACGATGACTGATCAGGAGTTTGAAAAGTGGTACACGGCGATAAAAGGCGGAGTGTCCGCGTATGAGAAGATGGAGCATCGTGTGGCGGTAATTGCCGGATATTTTGGCGGGATGCTGCCGGATACAACGCTTACCGCTGCGCAGGTGGCTGAGATACTTAAGCTCAGAAATAAAAAATGAGTGCCCTAAAACGAGGCGGCAACCTCTCGGGCACTCGGGAATAAAAACAATTATATTTTAATCAGAAAAGAGGAATTTGTAAAGAGATGAAAACAGTAAAGATCACAACTGACAATAAAGTATCCATTATCGATGTGGATTTTGGGAATTTCAGGAGCATCCAAAAGGCGATCGGAGGCCATTTTGAGACAGTACGTACTCAGCTTATGGTGGATTATTTCAAGGATCCGTCCGTAATTATGCTGGTTGATGAGGAGGGGCTGGTCAAGGGGCTTCCGGAGAACGCAACGGGATGTGCATTGTATGGAACGGTAAAGCATGGCTGCCCAATCGTCGGGGATCTGATTTTCGGAATCGTATCAGGAGAGGATATTGTGGCACCGGCGGATCCGGAGGCAATGAAGGAGCGGCTCCTGGGGACGTTTATCGGGCTGAAGGAAGTGAGCTAAGTGAGGATCCATGGCGACTGGAACGATGAAGGATATATGGACTGGGCGGACCGGGAGCGGATCATCCGCGAAGAAGTCCGCGAAATAAACGAGATGTTCCGCCGGGAGGCGCAGAACTATAGAGAATGTGAGATGAAAGGAGTGCAGCATGAACGAGCTGACATTAAATG
>DWVT01000195.1 GCA_019120075.1 Candidatus Mediterraneibacter excrementigallinarum | reverse complement strand
AGGTGCCGTGTACTTCGTACGAAGTACACGGCACCTGTTAAAAAATCTACGATCTGTAATATCTCCGGATCAGGCAGGAGACGGCTCCGGCCGCGCACAGACCGAGCAGTACATTGTGCATGGATCCGTACACTTCCAGCGCTCCTTTTGCCCCATAGATGAGTTCCGGTGAATCCGGAAGAAAACGGCTGAAGAGAAAACACATATAAGAACTAACGAATACAATGATAAAGGAGAGGAATCCTCTTCCGGTATCTTCTTTCCACGACTCAACGCCATTGCGGACACGCACCCTTGTCATGGCCCAAAGCATGGAGAACAGTTCAAACAGCAGGAATGCTGCCACCACGCAGAGATATGCCGCAAGCGTCTGCGTAATGCTCTTCTGATGTATGGACTCCTCGATATCGCCGTAGGGTGCGCTCGCACGCCAGAACGTATAGGTGACATAGATCATGGTTGCAAGAATCAGGATGATCGAGAGCTGCCTCAGAAGAGCTCCGGTTATTTTGGACAGTACCTTTCCGCCTTTCTGGATCGGAGCGGCAAGGGGCACGCCGCCCCGTCCCCTTCTTTTTCTGCGCCCGGAAGAATTTCGGCTGCTTCGGTCATCATCATAGTCATCATCATAGTCAGAGGAACGACGGCGTCTCCGCTCGTCTTCATACTCATCATCGTAGTCGTCTTCATCATCATACTCATCGTCAAAATCGTCTTCATAGTCGTCAAAACGTTTTCTGCCGGCGCTATTTCCGTAGAGATCCCGGTATGTTCGGTCAGACATAACGACTGTTTCGTCAGAACGGACCGGATCGATCCTGCGTGTCTCGCCGGATGGCACATCCAGGCTGACGCCCGGATCTTCTTCATATGTAACTTCAAAATCATCGTCAAAAATATCAGAAATCTTTTTGTCAGATGAACTCATGAAACTCCCCACTTTCTATGAAATTCTGTTTTCTGAGCGTTTATCCCCGCGCAAGACCGCCAGGATAAATCTTTCTTATGTTATAACTTTTTCCTCTGATTCTCAAGGTCTGGCGGAAAAATTTAAAAAGTTTTCACTTTTTCAAACAAACCGGGTCTTCCAAAAGTATAAGACAATTCTTTGTAATTTCTTAAGAATTCCATTCCTGTTATCTTAAGAACCCCCTTCTAGAATGAAAACATGATTTAGCAAAATAAAAATGTTATCTGCAAGGACAGACACGAGAGAGGAAGGTGCAAGAATGAAGTACATTACATTTACAGTACCCTGTTATAATTCAGAAGCATATATGGAAAGATGTATAGATTCGCTGCTTGAGGGGGGAAGTGACGTAGAGATCCTGGTGATCGACGACGGATCTGCGGACCGGACGGGGGAAATCGCGGACCGCTATGAAAAAATGTATCCGGGGATCGTGAAGGCGGTTCATAAAGAAAACGGCGGACATGGATCCGGGGTCAACAAGGGGCTTGAACTGGCGTCAGGTCTTTATTTCAAAGTTGTGGATTCAGACGACTGGCTGGATCAGGAAGCATACAGAAAACTTCTGGACAGGGTAAGGAAATTCTTTGGAGGAAGGGATCAGTTTGAACCGGTTCCGGATCTGTTTGTGTGCAATTATATATATGATCATCTGGAAGAGGGAAGGCAGCGCGTCATGGATTACAGAAATATCTTTCCTGACGGAGAGATGTGTAACTGGAATACGATCGGGCATTTCCGCCCGTCCCAGTACCTGATCATGCACGCACTGATGTTCCGGACGGAAGTGCTCAGAAAGTCCGGGGTAAAGCTTCCGGAGCATACGTTCTACGTGGATAATCTTTTTTCCTACCAGCCCCTTCCCTTTGTGGAAAATATATTATATCTGGATCTGGATCTCTATCACTATTATCTCGGGCGTGACGATCAGTCTGTTAATGAAAATGTCCTGATGAAGCGGATCGATCAGCAGATCAAAGTGACCGATCTTGTGGCAAGGAGCGTGGATCTCGGCGAGGTGAAGAAGCGATATCCGAAACTGGCAGTTTATATGATGCGGAATATTTCCATTATGCTGTCCATCTCGTCGATTCATCTGCTCCTGATCCAGACCGCCGAGGCGGAAAAAAAGCGCAGGAGAATGTGGCAGCGGATCCGTGTACATGACAAAGGGCTTTATTACAGACTGAGATACTCCACTTTGAGCGGGCTGACCTATCTTCCGGGAAAACTGGGAGGCAAGATCACAGTGGGAGGTTATCGGTTTGCCAGAAAGATCTATCAGTTCCAATAGACAGGAGGGGGAGAGAGTATGGCTGAAATATATATCGCACTGGTAGATACGCCGGGACTGTTTGCAGAAATCATAAGAAGAGTGATCCGGCAGAGATATATCCATGTGGCGATCGGACTGGATCCTCAGATGGATGAGGCGTACAGTATCGGAAGGAGACATCCGGCGGTACCGCTGATCGCCGGGTTTGAAAAGGAGGAAAAAGAGAAGATCCTGCGGGCGTTCCCGTCGGCTTCTTATATGATATGCAGTATGGAATGTACAGAAGAACAGAAAAGATTTGTTGAGGATAGGCTGAGAGCAGCGATGGAGGAAAGGTTCCGGTATCATTATGCAGTGGCCGGGCTGCCGTTCATCCTCTGGCAGATCCCATTTTATCAAAAAAATCATTTTACTTGTTCCTCCTACATCGCAAAGCTGCTGGAGGAAGCGGGAATCTGCAGATGGGAGAAACATTTCTCTCTTGTGACTCCAAGAGATTTCATGGAGTATGAGAAAAAGACGAAGATTTTTGAGGGCAGTCTGAGAGAACTGGTGCGTTCAGAGCGGAAAAGTTATGCTGCAGGACAGATTCTGCTGCACCAGTCGGAGCAGCTTTCCACAGAGATGCCGGCTCAGCCGGCATATGCAGGACCAGACTGCCGTGAGGTGACATATGAGCGCTAAGAAAAGAGCGCTGCAGATCCTGATATTTCTTCTGGTCATGTTTCTGACCTTCTATGCTCTTTTCAGCGGGAGAGACCTGGGAGAGATCATCAGGGCCGCGGCGAAAATGTCACCATGGTACCTGATCCCCGCAGTGGGACTGGCACTGTTTTATGTCTGCGCGGAAGGGTTCATGATCTGGTACCTGCTCAATGCCATGAGAGACAGAAAAAACAGCCTCTGGAGATGCTTTCAGTACTCTTTTATCGGATTTTTCTATTCCGGGATCACGCCTTCCGCCACAGGAGGACAGCCGGTGCAGCTCTATTATATGAACAAAGACGGCAATCGTGTATCGGACAGTACTGTTGTGCTGATGACAGTGGCGGTGGTATACAAATTCGTTCTTGTTGTTCTCGGATTCGGGATCCTGATCTTCTGGCATGATCCCCTGAGAGACAATCTGAAACACTATTTCCCGCTCTACATTCTCGGACTGACGCTGAATGTGATCCTTGTCATCCTGATCCTTGGTGTTATGCTCTTCCCAAAAGTGATCTTCCGTGCGGCAAAATTTTTTGAGGGGATATTTATCCGGCTCAGGATCTGGAAACCGTCGGCAAAGCGGGAAGAGAAGCTGAACGGTTTTATCGAGAGTTACGCCCAGGCGGTCACATGGCTTGGAAAACATAAAGGGAGGCTTGCTGGTGTGATCTTTATAACGTTTCTGCAGAGATCCAGCCTGTTTGTCCTCACCTGGATGGTATATCTGGGATTCGGGATGCATGGGGCAGACGCGCTGACAGTCATCCTTCTTCAGGCATCGGTCTACATTGCGGTGGATATGCTTCCTCTGCCGGGAGCCCAGGGGATCACAGAGCTGATGTATCAGGCAGTGTTTGCCAAAGTGTTCACTCAGGCATATCTGATCCCGTCCATGATGGTGAGCAGAGGACTTAATTTCTATTTCCTTCTGATCGTGAGCCTGGGAGTAGTACTGATAAACCGGTTCGTTCTGGACCGGCGGAGAATGCCGGCGGAGAACATGATGGTATCCGAGAAGAATAAGGAAACCGGCGTATAGTCAAAACAGAGACGATGTGGTAAGATTGTATGGTGAACTTACAAAAAGAGGAGTTTTATAAATGAACATCATCAATATAGAACACATCAGCAAGATTTACGGGGAGAAGACGATATTTGACGATGCTTCCTTCGGAATCCAGGAGGGGGATAAGATCGGGATCGTCGGAATTAACGGCACAGGCAAATCCACTCTTCTTAAAATGATCTCCGGGGAGGAAACGCCTGATTCCGGAAAGATCATCCGCCAGAACGGGATAAAGACCGCATATGTTCCGCAGAATCCTGTACTGCCGGAAGAGACGGACATCCGTTCATGGGCACTTTCAGGCGGGGATGCGGAAGGGTGGCAGGTGGAAAGTAATCTGACAGAACTGGGAATCTCAGATTTATCCATGAAGATCGGACATCTCTCCGGCGGTCAGAAACGTCGAGTGGTCCTGGCAAAAGTCCTGGCTGGGGAATCGGATGTCCTGCTTCTGGATGAGCCTACAAACCATCTTGACGGGGAGATGATCACCTGGCTTGAGGAATATCTCAGGTCATACCGGGGAACTGTCGTCATGGTGACTCATGACCGCTATTTTCTTGACCGGGTGACAAACAGGATCCTGGAGATCAGCCACGGAAAGATGTACGGATACGACGCCGCATATTCGGGATTTCTGGAGCTGAAGGCAGCCCGGGAAGAGATGGAGCTGGCGTCGGAGCGGAAGCGCCAGAGCATTCTGCGCATGGAACTGGAATGGGCAAAGCGGGGATGCCGTGCCAGAAGCACCAAGCAGAAAGCCCGTCTGGAGCGTCTGGAAGCGCTGAAAAACGGATCCGCACCGGTGAGGGATCAGACTGTGGAGCTGGATTCCGTGGAGACACGGATGGGGAAGAAGACAATTGAACTCCATCATGTCAGCAAAAGCTACGGAGAAAAAAAGATACTGGAGGATTTCAGCTACATTGTGCTGAGAAACCAGAGGCTTGGCATTATCGGAGCCAACGGATGCGGAAAGTCCACGCTGATCCGGATGATCGCCGGACTTGTGGAGCCGGATTCCGGGTATATCGAGAAAGGAGAGACGATCCGGATCGGATATTTTGCCCAGGAAGAGCAGGATATGGATGATTCGCAGCGCGTGATCGATTACGTAAAGGATATCGGCGAGTATATTGCTACAAAGGATGGAAGGATCAGTGCATCTCAGCTCCTGGAGCGATTCCTTTTCACTCCGGACATGCAGTACGCTCCCATCGGGAAACTCTCCGGCGGGGAGAAGAGGAGACTCTATCTTCTGGGAGTGCTGGCGGAGAACGCCAACGTTCTTCTTCTCGACGAACCGGGAAATAATCTGGATATTCCGACCATGACGATCCTTGAGGACTATCTGAATTCGTTTTCCGGGATCGTGATCGCAGTGTCACACGACCGGTATTTTCTTGACAATATGGCAGACCGGATCTTTGAACTTGACGGGAAAGGGCATGCCATTCAGTATGAGGGAGGCTATACGGATTATCTGGAAGCCAGAAAAAGAAGATCAGAGAACGTGAAAACAGAGCGCATCTCCGGTACCGGAAAGGCAGAAACTGAAGCGGCTCCCGCAAAAGAGACGAAGGACTGGAAGAAGGGGCAGAACCGGAAACTGAAGTTCTCTTATAATGAGCAGAAAGAATATGAATCCATAGACGGCGAGATCTCAGCTCTGGAGGAGAAGCTGGAGTCGCTGGAACGGCAGATGGAAGCCAATGCGACAAACTCTGTGAAACTGAAAGAACTGCTGGAAGAGCAGGAGAAGACAAACGCCCTTCTGGAGGAGAAGACCGAACGATGGGTTTATCTTAATGAACTGGCGGAGAAGATCGCAGAGCAGAAGTGATGACTTGGCGGTTACTGTTCAAAGTTCATATAAATATTCTCAAAGTAATATCTTGACAAAACAGAGTGCAGTTGGTAATATTATAGAAAACAGATTGCACTCTGTTTTTGGTGAGAGAATAACCTTTCCTTTTGAAGGAAAAGTATTTTGAGAAAGTGGGGAAAGTAATGAGAAGTCAGGTTTTTTCGCTGCTCGTAGATAATAACCCGGGAGTTCTGAGCAGGATAGCAGGACTGTTCAGCCGCCGCGGATACAGCATAGACAGTATTACGGCAGGGATGACGGCAGATCCAAGGTATACAAGGATCACAGTTGTTTCATCCGGGGATGAGATGATCCTCTCCCAGATCGAGAAGCAGCTCAGGAAACTGGAGGATGTGGTAAGCATCAAAGTATTAAAGGAAAGTGAGTCGGTATGCAGGGAGCTGATCATGGTCAAGCTTCGGGCAAATGCCGCGCAGAGAGGAGAGATCATCTCAGTGGCGGACATTTTCCGTGCGAAGATCGTTGATGTGGAAGAGGATTCCCTGATGATCGAGCTGACCGGAACCCAGAGCAAGCTGGAGGCCTTTTTAAATCTTCTGAAGGATTATGAGATACTGGAACTTGCGAGAACAGGGATCACAGGACTCTCCAGAGGAAGCAAAGATGTTACATATCTGTAGATGACATAATCGGGTTAGTAAGAGGTTTATACCTTTCACTATACATATCAGATCTGGTCTGTGACCGGAGGATTTCAATTTATTTTTAGGAGGAATGCAAAATGGCAGCAAAAATTTATTATCAGGAAGATTGTAATCTTTCCCTTCTGGAAGGAAAAACAATCGCGATCATCGGCTACGGCAGCCAGGGACATGCACATGCACTGAACTTAAGAGAGTCAGGATGCAACGTTATCATCGGTCTCTATGAGGGAAGCAAGTCATGGGCAAAGGCAGTGGCACAGGGATTTGAAGTTTATACATCTGCTGAGGCTGCAAAGAGAGCTGATATCATCATGATTCTGATCAACGATGAGAAACAGGCTGCATTATATAAAAATGACATCGCGCCGAACCTTGAGGAAGGCAACATGCTGATGTTCGCACATGGTTTCAACATTCATTTCGGACAGATCGTACCGCCGGCAAACGTAGACGTTACGATGATCGCACCGAAAGCTCCGGGACACACAGTAAGAAGCGAGTACCAGGCTGGAAAAGGAACTCCGTGTCTGGTAGCAGTAGAGCAGGATTATACAGGAAAAGCTCTTGACATGGCTCTGGCATATGGTCTTGCGATCGGCGGAGCAAGAGCAGGTATCCTTGAGACAACATTCCGTACAGAGACAGAGACAGACCTCTTCGGTGAGCAGGCAGTTCTCTGCGGCGGTGTATGCGCACTGATGCAGGCTGGTTTCGAGACTCTGGTTGAGGCTGGATATGATCCGAGAAACGCTTACTTTGAGTGTATCCATGAGATGAAACTGATCGTAGACCTGATCTATCAGTCAGGATTTGCCGGAATGAGATATTCTATCTCCAACACAGCAGAGTACGGCGACTACATCACAGGACCGAAGATCATCACAGAGGATACAAAGAAGG
>DWVT01000194.1 GCA_019120075.1 Candidatus Mediterraneibacter excrementigallinarum | reverse complement strand
CACGCGCCCTTTCGGACAAACGGTTTTCAAGACCGCCTCGTTATGACCACTTCGATACCTCTCCATCTCTTACCACTTAGTGATAAGTTAGATTGTATGTCACCTTTGCGACGCTGACTATTCTATCACATCACTCCGGTACATGTCAACCAGTTTTTTACTTTTTCAGAAATGCTTCTGCAGTTTCCATATCTTCCGGGGTTGTTATCTTTATGTTCTCATAGGAGCCTTCAAACATTCGCACCGGAAAACCGAGCATTTTCTCTACCACCATAGCGTCATCTGTAACCGCCGTAATCTGCTTATCCATCAGCAGTTCGTACGCTTCATATACGATCCGTGCATCAAACACCTGGGGCGTCTGCACGATCCAGAGTCTGTTCCTGTCAGGAGTATCTACCACTGTTCTGTTTTCATCCACCACTTTAATGGTATCTTTTGCCGGCATCCCCGCAGCACATGCACTGCATCTGCTCACGCATTCATACGCTCTTCGTATCATTTCTCCGTCTACAAACGGACGGGCGCCATCATGAATAAAAACAAATCCGTCTTTTTCAATCTGACGAAGCCCATTCCAGACAGACTCGTAGCGCTCTTTTCCTCCGGATATAATGCAGGATACTTTTCTTATATCATATTTTTCCACGATCATCTGTCTGCAGTACTCTTCCTCCCCGCTTCCCGTGACAAGGATGATCTCATCGATCAGTTCGGAATCCTGAAACGCTTTCAGAGAATAATACAGAACCGGTTTCCCTCCGATCAGGAGATACTGCTTGTGCGTCTTCGTCCCCATTCGCTTTCCGCTTCCTCCCGCCAGCACGATCGCTGTACAATATTTTTTATCCATCTCTTATTCCTGCCCTTTTCCGTCTACAGACTTTTTCTATCGTTTATAAGCAAACGTCAGTGTGCCGTCAGCCTCCTGGCGTTCCCCCAGTTTCAGGTTCGGGACCGCGTTCAGATCCCACCCGTGTCTTGTTCCCGCCATAAATTCATAATATGCTGCCGCCCCGATCATAGCCGCATTATCTGTACAGAGAATCGGCGACGGGTGATAAAAACGAATCTCCCGTTCTGCGCATGCCTCTTTCATAGCCGCCCGCAGAGATGTATTTGATGCAACTCCGCCCGCGATGGCAAACTTATATATTCCAAAATCTTCTGCTGCTCTCATGGAATTATCCACCAGGACTTCCACCACAGCTTTCTGGAAAGATGCAGCGATATCCGCGGGATCAAATTCCTCCCCCTTCATCCTGCATCCGTTGATATAGTTTAAAACAGCGGACTTCAGACCGCTGAAGCTGAAATCATATTTCGCGTCTTCAATATGTGCCCTCGGAAATTTGATGGCGTCCGGATTTCCTTCTTTTGCCAGACGGTCAATCTTCGGTCCTCCCGGATATCCCAGTCCTATGGCACGGGCAACCTTGTCATACGCCTCCCCCGCAGCATCATCTCTTGTCCTTCCGAGGATTTCATACTTCCCGTAATCCCGTACCAGCACAAGATGAGTGTGTCCGCCGGATGCTACCAGACAGAGGAACGGCGGTTCCAGATCCGGATTTTCGATATAATTGGCGGATATATGCCCTTCGATATGATGCACTCCGACGAGAGGAAGATTTCTGGCAAATGCGATTGCCTTTGCCTCCGCAACTCCCACAAGAAGTGCCCCCACAAGTCCGGGGCCGTAGGTCACTCCCACTGCATCAATATCATCAAGTGTCACATCTGCTTCCCGCAGTGCCTCTTCGATCACCTGGTTGATCTTTTCAATATGCTTACGCGAAGCGATCTCCGGCACCACTCCGCCATAAAGCTTGTGCAGATCGATCTGGGAAGAAATAATATTAGACAGAACCTCTCTTCCATTGTGAACCACCGCTGCGGCTGTCTCGTCGCAGGAACTCTCTATAGCCAGAATATTGATATCTCTTATTTCTTTCATCGCCACGCCTCTCAATCTTCAAATCTCAGTTCCGCCGACATCCCGTCTTTTCCTGCTTTCGCGTAAGGAAAGATCTTTCGGACCTCATCCATATACTGTTCCGGGCGGGTCAGCGACGGGCTGTAATGAGTCAGCCACATTTCCTTTACCTGCGCCTCTTTCGCCAGTTCCGCCGCCTCATAAAAAGTCATATGTTTATATTCTTTCGCTTTCGCCGCTTTTTCCTTTTCACCGTACATCCCCTCACAGATAAAAAGGTCGGATCCGGGAGCATTTCTCCGGATAGAATCCGTTGGTCTGGTATCCGTTGTATAGGTCAGTTTCAGACCTTTTCTCGGAGCTCCGAGCACCATGTCCGGTGTAAAAACACCATCTTCCGTCTCAATCTGTTCTCCGGCCTGCAGCCTGCTCCAGTATTCAAGCGGAATCTTTTTCTCCTTTGCCCTTTGTGCATCGAATTTTCCCGCCCGGTCGATCTCCAGTGTGTAGCCGTAACAGAGCACATTGTGATTCACCCGAAATGCCTTCAGCCGATATCCATGCATTTCAAAAGTCTGTTCCGCGCCTTCAATCTCACGAAATTCAATCGGGAACGGCAGCTCCGGGGCGATCACCCTAAGAGAGTTCACCACTCTCTCAAGCCCCTTTGGCCCGATGAGTGTCAGCGGCTCTGTACGGTCAGCGTTCCCCATCGTAAGGAGCAGCCCCGGCAGCCCGCTGATATGATCTCCGTGATAATGCGTAAAACAGATCACATCGATCGGTTTAAAACTCCATCCCTTTTCCTTCACCGCGACCTGTGTTCCTTCTCCGCAGTCGATCAGAAGACTGCTCCCGTTGAACCGGGTCATGAGCGCGGTCAGATAACGGTAAGGAAGCGGCATCATTCCCCCGCTTCCAAGCAAACATACATCTAACATCTTTTTCCTCTAATTTTCATTTCACTCTTATAGAATGTGATATTTTCTATTCTTCAATCTCCGCAGGGATAAGAAACGACTTCAGAAGCTCGTCGTAGCACGATTCACACAGATCAAAACTGTGGTGTTCGCCGTCCTTCTCCGAGAAGTACCCCCATGTCTGATCCACACTGAATACCCCCTCCCGGGGACATCCGTTCACTACCTGGATCTCCCTGCCGCATTTATTGCAAATGATCTTTTTGATCTCTTTTGTTTCCTTTAACTGATACTGGCGCATACAATTTCCTCCTGTAAGGTATGATTCATTTGTTACGCCTATATTATAAAGTCCGCCTGCAGTAATTCCTACTGGGAACTGCTGCCTCGGTTTTCTGCCATTTTCCAGTCAGGATCATCCATATTCCCGGCTGTATTCTTCCGGCGCCGGACAGGATTGTTTACTCTCCGATCTTCCTGCTCATCAGGATTGCATCTTCCTGCGGATCTTCATAAAATCTCTGCCGTATACCATCCTCCCGGAACCCTGCAGACTCGTACAGTGCGCGGGCTGCTTCATTACTCTCCCTGACGTCCAGAAGAATCCTGGTGAGCCCTTTTTCCTTGCAGACATTCTCCAGTCTCTGAAGGAGAGCACGGGCCACCCCCTGCCTCTGCAGTTCTTCCGTCACAGCGATCCTTGCGATCTCCGCTTCATCCGCCGCAGTATAGGCGAGAAGATACCCTGCAGTCCTTCCTGCTTTCAGCGCTGTCAGGCAGATCGTATTTTCCTGCCCCAGCGTCTCCAGAACAGATTTTTCACTCCAGGCATCCGCAAAAAGCTGATGTTCCATCTCAGCCACAGCCGCGCCATCCTCCATCGACATCTCGCGGACTTCCGTCACTGCTTTTTTCTCCCGCTCGGCCCTCTCCCGTTCTGCCTGAGAAACGCGGAGATATTCCGGTTTGTGTTCTGCAGCAGTCTCAAATCTGCCGGCTTTAAAGTATTTGATCCCAAGAGCCCCCACAACTGCTGCTCTCTGCCGATTCATATAAGAAGGAGCAAATGAATATGGAACCTTCAGTCCCTCTGCCAGGGCTTCCTGATAGACAGGAACTCCATCGCCAAGGAACACCACCGGACGGGCATAGTTATTCAGCCGTCGGATCAGATCTTCCACCGGGATCGCCATCTGCATCTTCATCACCTGAAAAACAGGCTCTACCCGGTTTGTCCCCTCTTTTTCTCCCGCCTTACGGGAAAAGGTATAAAGCCCGGTATACACCTGGCTTCTCCGGGCATCCATAATGGGGCATATGATATCGCCGCACCCGTAGACATTATAGGCAAGCGCATCCACCGTAGGAACATGGATCAGCGGTTTGTCGAGGGCAAGCCCCAGCCCCTTTGCCGTCGCCGATCCGATCCGAAGTCCGGTAAAGGAACCAGGCCCTCCCGCAACAGCGATCGCGTCAATGGAATCCAGGTCAAGTTCTATCATCTTTGCCATCTCCGCGATCATCGGCAGGAGCGTCTGAGAATGTGTTTTTTTATAATTCACCGTATATTCGGCGATCGTCTGCGTGTCCTCCACAACAGCAACGGTCGCTGTAAGTCCGGAACTGTCTATTGCCAATACTCTCATAGCTACTGTATCCTTTCATGCTGTGAAGCGCCGGCGTGACAGTACTCCCGTCACATCCGGCGCAGATATGCTGTATCATCCCAGCTCTTCAATCGTGATTTTTCTATAGTCGAACCCCTGCTCCAGGTCCTTCTCGATCCGGACTGCCGTCCGTTTTTCCGGAAGGATCTCACGGATCAGTTCCGCCCACTCGATCAGGGAGACCCCGTCTCCCATGATATAATCTTCAAACCCCACTTCTTCCATCTCTTCTATATCCCCGATCCGGTATACATCGAAATGATAGAGGGGAAGTCTTCCCTCATCATACACCTGTACGATAGTAAAGGTCGGACTGTTGACCGGTTCCTCGATCCCGAGTCCCTTCGCAAACCCCTGGGTAAACACAGTCTTTCCTGTTCCCAGATCTCCGGTCAGGGTAAACACCTGTCCCGGGACTGCAGCTTCTCCCAGTTTTCTTCCGAGACGGAACGTCTCCTCCGGGCTCCGTGTCTCTATTACCATGCTGTTCATCCTTTCCCGCGCAGCTTCGCCTTCTTAGTGATGGAACAGACGGATTCCCGTAAACGCCATTGCCATGCCGTACTTGTTGCATGCTGCGATCACATTGTCATCTCTCACGGATCCGCCCGGCTGAGCCACGTATTTCACGCCGCTCTTGTGAGCGCGCTCGATATTGTCTCCAAAGGGGAAGAACGCATCGGATCCGAGCGCCACATCTGTCAGCTTATCAAGCCAGGCTCTCTTCTCTTCCCTTGTGAACACTTCCGGCTTTTCCGTAAATGTATTTTCCCACACGCCATCGGCGAGTACATCCATGTACTCGTCTCCAATGTAGAGATCGATAGCGTTATCACGGTCCGCGCGCTTGATTCCTTCCTTAAACGGAAGTGCCATCACCTTCGGGCACTGGCGCAGCCACCAGTTGTCAGCCTTCTGGCCGGCAAGGCGGGTACAGTGGATACGGGACTGCTGTCCGGCACCGATACCGATTGCCTGTCCGTCCTTAACATAGCAGACAGAGTTAGACTGTGTATACTTCAGGGTGATCATGGCAATTGCCAGATCCCTCTTCGCATCCTGCGGGATCTCTTTGTTTTCTGTGACCACATTAGAGAAGAAATCTTTGTCAATATTGAGTTCATTCCTTCCCTGCTCAAATGTGATCCCGAACACCTCTTTATGCTCCAGTGCCGCCGGTACATAATCCGGATCGATCTGGATGACATTGTAGTTTCCTTTTTTCTTCTGTTTCAGGAGCTCCAGCGCTTCCGGCTCATAGCCCGGAGCGATCACTCCGTCTGACACCTCTCTCTTGATCAGTCTTGCCGTATCCACATCGCAGACGTCCGACAGAGCGATAAAGTCACCGAAAGAAGACATTCTGTCCGCACCGCGGGCTCTTGCATACGCGCTGGCAAGCGGAGAAAGCTCTCCCAGATCGTCCACCCAGTAGATCTTTGCCAGAGTCTCTGTCAGCGGAAGACCGACTGCCGCCCCGGCAGGAGAGACATGCTTGAATGATGTCGCAGCCGGAAGACCTGTCGCCTTCTTCAGTTCGGAGACGAGCTGCCAGCCGTTAAATGCGTCCAGGAAGTTGATATAACCCGGGCGTCCGCAGAGCACTGTGATCGGCAGATCACTTCCATCGCTCATATAGATCTTTGACGGTTTCTGGTTCGGGTTGCATCCATATTTCAGTTCTAATTCTTTCATTTTTCATCCGCTCCTTAGTGATTTTTATTTATGATCTTTGTCTCGTAGTTCCCTGTTTCAATATCAATGTAGCGGACAAAAAGAGAAACTTTGTTGTCCTCATTCAGACTGTTCCACAGCATCTGCGCGAACTCCTCCATATCATCCAGAACACCGATCAGCTTCGGCTCTCCTTCATAGCTGGGGAGCGGATTTCCGTCTCCCATATATGTGTGGATAAAGTGGCCTTCTCCCGCCGCCGGATTCTCATAAGCGAAAGTATAGCGGCAGCATCCTTCCGGGCTTCCGTTATTGCTCTTCAGGATAGACATGGCGTAATTATATGTCCCGTTCTCAATATGCATGATGCCGGAAATACGGGGTGTATAGTTCGGCGCGTCCGGCTCAAACTCCCTGGATCTCAAAGACTGTTCGAAAGTGAGCTGTTTGTCCATTCCTTCATAGATCGTATCGGTCTGGTCTCCATTCGTAACAATGGTCTTATTGCCCAGCACACGGACCGGCGCATAGATGACAAGGCTCGGATCCGTCATCTTGGACGGGTCGAACGCCTGAGTGCGTATTCCTTCGCCATCCTCCACAAAAATACGGTTCCTGCTGTTTTCACTGCGTCCCATGATAAAATACGCGGCGACTGCCTTCTTACCGTCCGGAGTCTTTCCAAGGATGATTCCTCTTCCCGGATAAGAATTTCCTTTCAGTTCCTGCTCAATCGATACCATCTTCATCTCTCACTTCTCCCTTCAGTCATTTTGTTTTCTTTGTCTCATCTTCCGGTTCCGGAACAGGAAGGATCTGTAATCTGACCCGGCTGATCCGGTTGTCCTTCACTTCCTCGACCGTGAATACAAGGTTATCACTCTCGATCACATCTCTGTCTTCCTTTGCAGGAATATGCCCCAGCTGCTCGATCAGATAACCTGAAAGTGTATCATAATTTTCCGTCTCGAGCTTCAGCCCGAGTTCCTCGTTCAGATCCTCGATCAGAATCCCTCCGTCAAGAACATACTCGTTCTCGCTGACCGGAACAATCTCCGGAACGACCTCTTCATATTCTTCATTGATGTCGCCCATGATCTCCTCGACAAGATCCTCAATCGTCACGATACCGGAAAATCCCCCGTATTCATCCACAAGGATCGCCATATGATGTCTCGTCTCCTGCATGGAACGGAACAGTTCGTCCGCCTCCTTTGTCTCAGGTACAAAGAAAGGTTCGTGGAGCATCCCGCGGATATCCATTCCTTCCAGCCCCGACTTTCTCATCTCGATCATCACGTCCTTGACATGAAGCACACCAATGATATTGTCTATATTTTCTTCGTAAACTGGGATCCGGCTGTGTCTTGACTCAAGCACCTCATCGATC
>DWVT01000193.1 GCA_019120075.1 Candidatus Mediterraneibacter excrementigallinarum | reverse complement strand
TAAAATCCCTGTATGCTTTCCAGAAAGCATTCTGGATATCTGTCAACTTTTCATGCATATAAACTTCCTCCAGTAGTAACAAAAAATATGCTATGTAACATAATATTTGAAAAAGTAACAAATGCCTTTGTTACCGCTTAACCCCGCTTATTTACTGGCTTTGTCCATGTTTTTCCGAGCGGTAACATTAGTAACACTGCTTTTCCTATATAAGGGCAGGAATACCATATATACATATATTTCAGATATATATAGGCGTTTTCGAATGTTACCTGTGTTACTTTGTTACCTTTACTTAAACGGGAGCTCTTCCTGCGTCACTTCTACCGGCTCAAATCCGTCTTTATCCTGAAACTCATTCATCTGCAGGAATACACAGCGCACCGGCTTCCCGTCGATCTTCTTCAGTTTTGTCTGGTTCTTCCCATCTGTCTGGATAATGCCTTGCTTGTCCGCCCAGTTCAGGAATGCCTTATAGGAATAGTCTCCCTGCCGGCACAGTTCCTTTACAGCCTGCGGATACATGACCGCATAGCCGCCACTGATCACGCCCCACTGCTCCGTTGTCGCAGTGGAATCAAACCGTTGCCGGTTCATATTAATCTTGTCCAGAAGATAGTGGTAACAGCGCTCATGTTCTGACACTTCACTCTTATCCACAAGGACGCCCTCCGCCTCCTGAACGCTGATATATTCTCCGTCATAGAAGATATGGTCTGTCGCGATCCGGTCTGCCAGAAGAAGGATTGACATGGATATACTCTGCTTCTGCATCTTATCGATACTGAAAATTTCTCTCTGGATCTGCTGCTGCATCTCTCTGAGTTCTTCCACATCCATCTTCTTTATAATCTGTACAAACCGCTTCCCGGCAAATCCATAATTCTTCTTGAGCAGTTCCGCCGTATACTGCGGATCCTGGTACACCATTTCCCCGCATTCTATTTCCAGGATACGGTTGATTGCACCGCCCTGTGTCACATAGGAAGTCAACGGGCGTTCTCCATTCGTGAGGATCGTGTTCTTCCATCGGTTCTCCCGGCGGATTCCCAGCTCTTTGTTTGATCGACTCTTGCCTTTTCCGGAGCACAGGTCATATACAACACCCTCAAAATTGTCTCGGATCCGGCTGCTGGTCTTGCTGGTATCATCCAGCATTAATGGCAAGTGGTTCAGTAGATCCGCCCGGATCTCAAGCTGCGTGTCTGTCGTCTTAAAATCACCTATATATTGCCCGCTGTCCGGGTTCGCCCATATTGAAGCGGCGAGCATCAGAGAGACCGACTTTCCGCCTTCTGTTTCGCCCCACAGATCCACGATAAACGGAAGTGCTCCCAGCCGGCTCACGAGGATACTGGCAAAGGATGCCGCAAGAGAAAATTTAATCTCCGGACGACCGGTCCGGCGCAATGCCTTTACATGATCCAGCCACTCCTGCCAGTTTCCGCGCTCCCGGATGCTTTCATATACCTGTCCAAATGACATATCTCCATCAAAAATAATCTCTGTATCATACGGCAGGAACCCGTCCCCGATCCATCCCAGCTTTGCACTGGATTTCTGGACTGGGATCTCGTCATCATTCAGGTTTTCCACATCCGACAGATATTTCACCAGGAGCTTTGCGTTTTCCGAAGTGACCGCCACCCCGAGCTTTGATAACGAGACAATCTTGTTCGCTGAAGATATGATATCCTTGGGAGCCGTAATCTCTGTCCAGCGGTGATTCCGTTTGTATGCAAGCCGGATCTGTTCCTCCCCTGTCTCCAGGTTCCGCAGCCTGCCGATCGGCAGGATCGGGTGATAGCAGACGATCACCTCGTTGGAGTAATCTTTGTTGAATGTCCGTATCCCGTTATCTGCAGCAAGCCAGGATCCGCATTTCATTGAATCGTATTTTCCCGTAAAATTCGTCCAGTTCTCAATCAGTGTCTGGCTCTGTTTCTGCTTTTGCATGGACTCTTTCTCTGCCTTCTCAAACGCTTTCACCATGATATCGAACTGGCCTTTTACCCCGAGTTCTTTTGCCCGGTCCTGAAAGGAAAGGAGCATCTGTGCCCTCCGGATAGCGTCTTCCTGCTCAAAGATTTCCACAAAAACCTCTTCTGACAGGATCTCTTTTTTGTCATAGTCTTTTAAAGGCTTCATACCACTCCGTTATCACCTCGGTTCGTTCAAAATTTCATGCAGATATAGCTGATACTGCAATTTGTTGTAGCATTCCGTCCAAAGATCCGAAAGCGGCGGGGACAAGGTCAGACAGTCTCTGTAGGTATCAATCAGCTCATTGTTTATCTGGCGCTGCTTGTTAAGGTCTTCCGCCTGCCTTTTCCGCATCTCCCGATCCTTCCTGGCATGATACCGATCCATCCGCTCGCCGAATGTCTCCTCCCTATGCTCATATGTGCCGCCCAGATCCAGAAACGCCTCTCGGAAAGACAGATTATCCATCGCACTCACAAAATCAAACACATCCCCATGAGCTCCGCATCCAAAACAGTAATAACTGTCCTGGTAAATCTTCATGGATGCAGTCTTCTCTTTATGGAATGGACAGCAGATAAAACCTGACCTGTTCGGATGCAATCCGTACCGCGCAAGAATATCTCGCATACTATACGTTTTTTTGATCTCTTCGCTGTTCATGGTCCGTCCCTCAGAATCCGGATGATCTCTTTCCCTGTCTCGTCCTTATCGCAGAAGAGGAAGCGGCAGCCGTATTTCCGTTCTTGAGTCCGCAGGATCTTATAGAGAACATCACCCGTCATGGCTTTTGTCTCCACATCTTCCCAACTTCCGGTATCCGGGTTCCGCTGCCGTTTCCATCTCCGGGGATTGTCCCACCATGCGACATCCTCCAGGCAGGTGATTCCCTTCCCGTGCTCCACCAGGATCACCAGCTGGATCTCGTTCTCCTGCGCAAGGATCAGTTCTCGCCGGAAGCGCTCATGATCGTTGCACACGTTATTGCACAGTTCTGACAGATTCTGTTTCCTGTCGATAATCAGCCGGGGATTATCGTAATTCATGTAATCCCCGACCATCAGCTTCGATACCGGATGCGTAATATTCTGCCGGTCAAACTCCGCCACAATCTTCGCGATTGCCCGTGCCTTTTCCCTGCTGTCAATCTGTATGATCACCTATATCACCTCAATTAAATGGCAGTTCTTCATCGATCCCGTCCGGGACATTCATGAAGCCGTCTTCATCTTCCGGTCCGAAGCCTCCGCTGTACTCCATATGTGCTCCGCGGTCCTGGGATGCACTCTTACTTTCACCGAACCCGACCTGTTCAGCGATCACATCCGTTGTGTATACCTTCACACCGTCCTTGTTTGTATAAGATCCCGTCTGGATCCTTCCGGTCAGTTCCAATTTCATCCCCATGCGGAAATACTTTTCTATAAACTCCGCTGTCTTTCCAAAGGCAACACAACTGGGGAAGTCCGCCGTTGGTCCGCCTTCCTGCTTGAATCGGCGGTCTACCGCAAGGGTAAACCGCGCAATGCTTGTCCCACCGTCTGTATACCGCACATCCGGGTCCCTGGTTAGGCGTCCAGTTAAATTCACGCTATTTATGCTCATCTGATTCCTCCCGCTTTAAATCTTTTGTTACTTCAAAAATCTTCATGACCTGATTAAATTCCTCTACGGTCATTTCTTCGATGCTTTTTGCCTTTGAGTGCAGCCGGGAAAGGATCACCTTATCTGACACGCCGGTCCGCTTCTGCTCGGCACGGATCGTATTTATCATTGCTTCTGTTATTTTCCCGTCTCTGCTTTCCTGAGCAGAATCCTTTTTCTGCTCCGACTTGTCCTCTTTATTTCCAGCCGGCTGAACTTTTGCTGACTCCTGCTTCTTTGCAGCGGATGCCGGCGCCTTACCTTTTCCAGTATTCTTTTCCTGGGTCTTCTTTCCATCCATATCATGTTTCTCTGCATCCGGATCATCCATATCCTCAACCGGGATGCAGAAGAGCTGGAAGCACAGATACTTATATGCGATTGCCATGGCTTTGTTAATGGCTTTGTCTCCCGTATCCATTGCCTCGCCTTTGAGGATCGTCTCAATGTGGGATCCGTCTTCCGCGTATACCGTATATTTCATCTTAAGGATGACAGAAGTAACTCTGCCCCCGCTCCTGCTCGTTCCGATCTCCCGGGCTTCATCTAAAATCTCGGGAAGGATAAATACTTTATTCTTTGCCAGGGCTGGGTTCAGGACGCTGTAAACGTCATCCACGCTCCTGTATTTAAATCCCTGCTGCTTATTCACTTTGTCCTTAGACACCACGCCGATATCATTGATCACGCCTGCGATGGCCGCGTAGATCTTTGGCGGTCCTGGCAGACATACTTTATTTTCTTCCACTCGCTTATTCCTCCTTATCGTACACAACACGATCAGCCGAATTAATAATCAGGAGACTTGCAATCTGCTTCATAGAGCAGGAAGACTCGTTGTATATCTCAACCAGTGCATTGTATGCTTCCGGAGATACCTTCACGACCTGTTCCGTAGTCACAAGCTCCTTCTTTCTTGCCGGGATATGGATCTTACCATCAGACATTATCCATCCCTCCGTTCATAAAATACTCCAATGCTGTCCAGCGCCATGTCGATTGCCTGAAGGTCTTCTTCCGTCGCAACGACACGGTATATCACAGTCCTGGTATCGGGCTGCACGAATGGCATGATCTCATCCCCGCCGGTTTTCTCAGCTTCAAACGGGGCTGCCGCTTTCTCCTGCTGGGCAGCTTCCGCTTCCTTCACAGCCTGCTCCCTGATCTTTACCTCCCGCTCTACCGCGGCCCGTTCTGATTCCCTGATCCTCTCTTCCTCTGCCTTACGCCTGCGCTCTTCCTCCTGCCGGCGACGTTCCTCTTCCCGGCGCATGATCTCCGCCCTCTGCTGTTCGTAATTATTTATGTATGAAATCGCCTTAGCCATATCCTGGGAGTCCTTATAAATCTCCAGAGCCTTTTCCACGGCATCTGACTGCATCCCGGAAATAGTGTTCACCGCTGTCCTGGCGTTCTCCACTGATTGAGTGATACTCTCCTTGATAGATTTTACAGTTGTAGTGGCGTTCTCCCACTTCGGATCGTAGATTCTTTCCAGATTGCAGTATTCTGCCATATCCCCAACAGTTTCCTGATAGATCTGCCGAATCTTCTCTCTCCGTTCCTCTTTTCTCTTCCTCTCAAAGTCCTTTAACTGAGAATCAATCAGGTTGATCGGCTCATCGATCTTCTCCGTCAGGCGCTTCATCTTCGCTTCAAAATCCTCGTAGGGCTTCATCCACTCTCTTTTTACGCCTTTCCGTGCATCCTCGAATTCCTTTTTCAGCTTTCTGAGGTTTGCGATCTCCGCCTTGGCGATCGGCTTACTTTCTTCGGTAAAAACCGCGCCTTTATACTCCGCAAGTTTCGCATCCAGGGCTTTTTCTATCTCATCAAAATTGAGTTCAATAACTCCCGGATTCTGTTTCACATTTAATGTCAGCTC
>DWVT01000192.1 GCA_019120075.1 Candidatus Mediterraneibacter excrementigallinarum | reverse complement strand
TTATAAGAACCATATCCAATGTGTGTTTCATTGTCAGATAAGTCAAAGTATTTTATCTCAAAATAAGGTTTTTCTTTCGTTCCATGAACAACGATTTCAGCATTTGACACTTTGATTTTTTCAATATTTTCTTCTGGTAGTGATTTCAAGTTATCACTCATTCTGTTCATATTCCCTCCTGTTCCATACTTCCGCCGCCTGTTCATCAACTTCTTTCCAGGGTTGATAAGCCGCCTGTCTATATGTAACCGTCCTACAACCACATTTCTTGCACTGTACGACAGACTGTCGTATTCCTTTACGTTGTTGCCCTGGATATCCATGCTTCATTTTTGCTTCTCCGCCGCAGAACGGACACGACTTTAATTTAGTCCCGCTCATTCTCCCTCGCTCCTTTCCACCCGGAACGGCTCCGGAAGAGGCTGCCAGGCGATAACATATTCACTTCCTGGACATATAATGTCATTATCCATTATAGTTCCACTCCTAAAGTCCGGCCTGTAATACTGAAATTCCCACATTTTATTATTCTTTTCCGGACTTAATCGTCCAATAGTAACGCTTGCTCCTTCTTCAAAATTCTCCCAACTATACGTTTGCGTAATAAGAACGATTCTTCCAGGCTCCGGCAACCGCTCATCCACCGATATCCAGCCGTCATTCATGTGCTTCATGTGCGCATTAATAATATTCGTACACAGATCTATCGCTCTGTTCCATTCCAGATCTTCATCCGTTTTCACCACTCTGTATTTGCTCTGAAGCTTTTCCCGCACAATCTCTAATTCTTGCATATCAGTCCTCCTGTTCCAACTGCTCAATCTTATCCATCAGATCCATGCTTTCATGTTCCTTCTTGGGATACTGCTGATACTCCGATCTCAGGCATTTCCTGCCGTTGACATATTGAAGATAATATTTCCATGCCAGCCTCAGCGGAATATCCTTATGCTTCCCTGTCAGTGTTACTTCCGACTTGTCGTCATATGTTATGAATATCTTCCACATGTCCTTTTTCCTCTCCCGTCAGTTCCTTAATCCGTGAATATGCCACCGCAGACAGCCTGTCCACAGCAAAATTCAGCTGGCATACAATCTCTTCGATATCGTTTGATACAGAGATTCTGTTTATATTCCCCCGCAGCATATTAAGAACCTGCCGCTTTTCTTCGTTCGTGAATGGTCTTTCTAATAACTTCGCCATTGTCTGCCCTCCTAAAATTTCAACCTCTGTCCACAGTTCAAGCAAAATTTATGATCGTTAAAATCGTCTGCGATAATATTCGTTCCGCATGATGGACATTTAAAGTACCCGAAGTCTTCATCCGCTTCAGCCGGCGCTTTAGCCGCATCCCGCTCCTTCAACTCCATGATCTGCTCCGGGGTGAGTCCGGTGTCCTCGTACTCTGCGAGCCTCTCATATATTTTGTTTATCTCCGGACAATCCTCGTAATGGTTTCTGCAATATTTATAATCATATTTGCAGTTTTCTCCGCACCCCATTACCGCAGCCTGTCCATTGTCAAATCGTTCTGTCAGTCTCTCCATCTCCGCTCTCCTTTCGTTTGTTCTGTTTTTAGGCAATAAAAAACCACCAGTGAATACTGATGGTTGGCTATGTACATCTCTGTCTTAATTTGGTAAAATTGTAGATAAGATGCCGGTAGACCCCGTGAAGGGAGGCTATCGGAAGTTTCATGAAGATAATATTTGAATACCCAATAAACAATTTGGCTTGCTTTGTTTTTACATCCACTTTTATATACCTATTGGCGGTATGCTTGTCTGAAAAGTTTCTCCGGATTCTTTCAAAAAAGGGCCGTAGGAAATTGAAAAAGGCATTCAAGAAACTGAAAAAATATTTGAATAAAATCTACAAACGATAACTTCTACTTCAGATAAATATTTTAAGCTACATTAGATAAAGAAATGCTTAACGCGTTTTCAACTCTATTTTAAAATATGCGGGGTCTATCTGGCATCCGTATTATAATTTACAGTTATTATTCGACAATTTCAAATCATATAGTTCGACAAAATATTACTACTCTTAGTCGCTTTCCAACCATCAATATTCAATTGTCAAGGTTCATCTTTATAGACGATTCCGGCTATATATTCGATTTATAGCCAGATTCGTGAATATCTTTATCCCCTGACATACTTATCACAGTCCGCCGGGTCGCATCCGCGCTCTTTATCTGTCAGCAGATAGTAGTCGCACCCTTTCTGTCCACTCGATCTGTACTGACAGCTCTGGCATGCATGCCGGTCCTGATTCCACCCAGGTTTCCCCACTGCCTCTGTCCTCACAGCTGATGCGGGCTTTTTTGCCTGCGCTGCTTTCCTTTTCCTGCTGTGTTTCTCGGGATGGAGATAATAATATACTGTGTTATATTTTATCCCCAGCTCTGCGGCGATCTCAGATGCCGACATTCCCTGTTTTGCAAGTTCCCTGGCTTTTTCCTGATTTCCGTTTCCTCGCATGGCCGGAAGCACTTCACTCACCTCCGGCCCCGTTGGGGGGGGGTGCTGCTTTTCTCCTCAGCGGGCTCTTCCTGATTCTGGCCAGACTGAACCATATCTGCAACAGCCTGTGTAAATTCTGGGTTTTCTACCGCCGGCACATCAACCAGATAGTGTCTGTCCTCTTCCATCAGAATATCTTCCAACTTTTCTGCTGCGATAGATCCATTATCAAATACGGTCATCACGATAACTTTTCTGCCCTTTAAAAAAGCTTCTAATGCATTGTTTCTTGCTTTCTCAGTCAGCATCTATTTTCCCTCCTTCTGGATATGCTTAAGAAATTCCACCAGCTCTGTTTCATTGCTCGGAAAACGATCATACTTTTCATGTCGTACCCATTTTGATATCCCGTTTTTTCTTACCGGCTCAGGCCCTCCTACAAGATGCAGAAAGCTGCTCTCATGCTCGGGAAGATATTTGTCTCCGGGATGTATGTATGTTTCCGCAATCAATCTGGCTCCATTCTCAAAGTCATATTTGTAATACCTCGCTCCGATATTCTTGTCCTCATACCAGAGTCCCCACGCCTTATAATTCCGCAACCAGGCTTTCCTCTGGTCGTTGTTCCGGAAGATCGGCAATTCCGGCTGTTCCGACTCCGGAACATCAATCACATCCAGATCACAGAGCATCCCTGCCAGTGCCCCAACAAGGAGCTTCTGTTTTCTCACCCGAATATCTTTATCCGTATAACATGAAGTCATCAGATTCAGATTTCCCTTTGCCTTCTCCAGTTCTTCATTCAGGAGGTCAATATCGCTCCGATCGGAAGCTTCCTCGTACAGTTCCTCTCCGCCAGCATCAACAATCTCGACATTTTCCTCAGCTATTACTTCCGGTTCAGGATTAGTCTCTTCTTCCGGCGGATTCATATCCACCGCAGGTTCGTCCTCTTCCTGTTGCGATGTCGCAACGGATCCTTCTCGCTTTTCTGACGCATTACATCTCAGCTTGCACTCTTCCTCCGGGCATTCCCAGCAGCACACTTCTCCGCAGTTGCCTTCTCCAGTTCCAGGAGTGCGCATCGCCTCTTCCGACAACGAGCAAGGAAGTTCCGGCTTGTACATGCATTTTCCAGGTATGTATTCAACATTCTCTTCCTGCTGTTGCGACGTCGCAACAGTTGAATCTATCCAGCCACATCTGCTGTTGCACCCAGCATCGCACTGCCCACAGCACTCTACACCGTCCTTTCCATAACATACACAGTTCCCGTTCGGATTTTTCCCTGTAATACATCCTCTGTCGATTGGGCTTATTTTCTCATCTTCCTCTAATTTCTGCGCCTCCTGCGCTTTCTCCAAGGACACATGATTCCACATAGACTGTATAGCTGCAGCCAGATAGAACCACTCAAAATCACCTATGTGCTCATAATTCTCGTCCAAGAGCTGAACATAATCATCAAAGAGATTGATGCTCGCCGCCCCATTATCAGTTGGAAAATGCCAGTGTCTACGATCTTTTCCGAGTTCCCTCTTGATCTCTTCCGGTGATTTATCCACCAGCAACACCCGGTTCGTATAATCCTGAAGAAACCATTTCCATAAACTCTTGATCAGTTTCTTTGCAGCTGCATTCAGATATTCCCGATCTGTTTCATCCGGTTTTTTCAGCTCTTTTACCGGTTCTTCCGGCTTCCTAACTTCCCGGATTTCCTTTACTGTCATATCCGGCGTCACCATCTCAATCTGCTTATCGTCCAGATACAGCATCTCCTGCAGCTGGCTTTTCTCAAAGTCCCGGAACTCTTCCGCCAGCACCGGACTGTTTCCGCCCTGGCTGAACTTATCATTCATAGCCATCCATCTGGAAGCCGTGGACTTCTTGATCCCATAATTATCCTCTGCAAACTCCCAGATGCTCTCATATCCATCTTCCCGGAAGAGCTCATGGTCCCGAATATATTTCATGTAATATCCTGCCGCGATGAAATTCTTCTTCATATAGTCCAGCTTCTCCCGCAGGATGTCCTTTGCCTCCTGATAGGTCATATTTTCATACCATCTATTTAACTCATCCATCATTTTCCCTTTCCGCATTTCATGCCTTTATGGAAATACATCTCTGTCCGCCGTCTTGTCCGAACATAATCATAGTCACCGACAATCAGCTCACCACACAGGCTGCAGATCTTTGCGTCGTCTGCCTTTACCTGTTTCTTCTCTTCTTTCTTTTTTTTCATTACGACCACTCTTTCAATCCATTAATGATCGGCGCCCAAGCGAACTTGAGTGATACGCAGAAGTCAAATAATTCTTTCTTGTCATGCTTATACCTGTCCAGGATCTCATCCATATCCATGTTGTATTTCCTCATGTCCCTGGTCCTGTTGAAATCCCTGTATGCTTTCCAGAAAGCATTCTGGATATCTGTCAACTTTTCATGCATATAAATTTCCTCCAGTAGTAACAAAAAATATGCTATGTAACATGATATTTTAAAAAGTAACAATTCCATTTGTTACCGCTTAAACCCGCCTATTTACTGGCTTTGCCCACATTTTTTCAACCGGTAACATTAGTAACACCGTTTTCCCTTTATGGGAGCGGGAACGCCATATATACATATATTTCAGATATATATAGGCGTTTTCAAATGTTACCCGTGTTACTTTGTTACCTTTACTTAAACGGGAGCTCTTCCTGCGATATGTCTGCCGGTTCAAAACCGTCCTTGTCCTGGAACTCATTCATCTGTAGGAATACACAGCGCACCGGTTTCCCGTCGATCTTCTTCAGTTTCGTCTGATTCTTCCCGTCTGTCTGGATAATGCCTTGCTTGTCTGCCCAGTTCAGGAATGCTTTGTACGAATAATCGCCCTGCCGGCACAGTTCCTTTACGGCCTGAGGATACATAACAGCATAGCCGCCGCTGATCACGCCCCACTGTTCTGTAGTTGCGGTAGAATCAAACCGTTGCCGGTTCATGTTGATCTTATCCAGAAGATAATGGTAACAGCGCTCATGCTCTGATACCTCGCTCTTATCCACAAGGACGCTTTCGGCTTCCTGCGCGCTGATATATTCTCCGTCATAGAAGATATGATCTGTCGCAATTCGATCCGCCAGGAGAAGGATTGACATGGAAATGCTCTGTTTCTGCATCTTATCGATACTAAAAATTTCTCTTTGGATCTGCTGCTGCATCTCTCTAAGTTCTTCCACATCCATCTTCTTTATAATCTGCACGAACCTCTTCCCGGCAAATCCATAATTCTTTTTGAGCAGTTCCGCCGTATATTGTGGATCCTGGTAAACCTTTTCCCCGCATTCTATTTCCAGGATACGGTTGATTGCGCCGCCCTGCGACACATAAGAAGTCAGAGGGCGTTCTCCGTTCGTAAGGATTGTACTCTTCCATCGATTTTCCCGGCGTATTCCCAACTCTTTGTTTGAGCGGCTCTTGCCTTTTCCAGAGCACAGATCATACACGACGCCCTCAAAGTTGTCCCGGATCCGGCTGCTGGTCTTGCTGGTGTCGTCCAGCATTAATGGAAGATGATTTAGTAAATCTGCACGGATCTCCAGCTGTGTGTCCGTTGTCTTGAAATCCCCAATGTATTGCCCGCTGTCCGGGTTCGCCCATATTGAAGCGGCGAGCATCAGAGAGACAGACTTTCCACCTTCTGTTTCGCCCCACAGATCCACGATAAACGGCAGTGCTCCCAGCCGGCTCACAAGGATACTGGCAAAGGATGCCGCAAGAGAAAATTTAATCTCCGGCCGACCGGTCCGGCGCAATGCCCTTACATGATCCAGCCACTCCTGCCAGCTCCCGCGTTCCTGAATGCTCTCATACACTTGTCCGAATGACATATCTCCATCAAAAATAATCTCTGTATCATACGGCAGGAAGCCCTCCCCGATCCATCCCAACTTTGCACTGGATTTCTGGACCGGGATCTCATCGTCGTTCAGGTTTTCCACATCCGATAGATATTTCACCAAAAGCTTTGCATTTTCGGATGTAACTGCTACCCCAAGCTTTGATAACGAGACAATCTTGTTCGCTGAAGATATGATGTCCTTTGGGACAGTGATTTCCGTCCAACGGTGATTGCGTTTATACGCAAGCCGGATCTGCTCTTCCCCTGTCTCCAGGTTCCGCAGCCTGCCAATCGGCAGGATCGGATGATAGCAGACGATCACTTCATTTGAATAATCTTTATTAAATGTCCGTATCCCATTATCTGCAGCAAGCCAAGATCCGCACTTCATCGAGTCGTATTTTCCCGTAAAGTTCGTCCAATTTTCAATAAGCGTCTGATTCTGTCGCTGTTTCTGCTGAGTTTCCTTTTCGGCTCTTTCAAACGCTTTCACCATTGTGTCAAACTGCCCTTTTACTCCGAGCTCCTTTGCGCGATCCTGAAAGGAAAGGAGCATCTGTGCACGCCTTATAACATCCTCCTGCTCAAAGATCTCCACAAAGACTTCCTCTGCCAGGACCCCTTTCTTGTCATACTCTGTTAATGGCTTCATTTCGCTCCTTCATCACCTCGGTTCGTTCAAAATTTCATGCAGGTACAGCTGATACTGCAGTTTGTTATAGCATTCCGCCCAAATATCGGAAAGTGGCTCAGACAAGACCAGACAGTCTCTGTAAATATCAATCAACTCATTGTTTGCCTGGCGCTGCTCGTTAAAATCTTCCGCCCGTTTTTCCCACATCTCCCGATCCTTCCGGGCATGATACCGGGCCATCCGCTCACTGAACGTCTCTTCCCTATGCTCATATGTACCGCCCAGTTCCAGAAATGTCTCCCGGAAAGACAGATTATCCATTGCACTTACAAAATCGAACACATCGCCATGTGCCCCGCATCCAAAACAATGATAACTGTCCTGGTAAATCTTCATGGATGCAGTCTTCTCTTTGTGGAATGGACAGCAGATAAAACCAGATCTGTTCGGATGCAGTCCATATCTTCCAAGAATGTCTCGCATGCTATACGTTTTCTTGATTTCTTCGCTGTTCATAGCCCATCTCTCAAAATCCGGATAATCTCTTTCCCCGTCTCGTCCTTATCACAGAAGAGAAAACGGCAGCCGTACTTCCGCTCCTGAGTCCGCAAAATCTTGCAGAGAACATCGCCAGTCATAGCTTTCGTCTCCACATCTTCCCATCTTCCAGTATCCGGATTGCGCTGCCGTTTCCACCGCCGGGGATTGTCCCACCATGCAACATCCTCCAGGCAAGTGATTCCTTTGCCATGTTCGACCAGTATTACCAGTTGAATTTCATTTTCCTGCGCAAGGATCAGTTCTCTCCGGAACCGGTCGTGATCGTTGCAGACATTATTGCACAGCTCTGACAGGTTCTGTTTCCTGTCAATAATCAGCCGGGGATTATCGTAATTCATGTAATCCCCGACCATCAGCTTTGATACCGGATGCGTAATGTTCTGTCTGTCAAACTCCGCCACGATCTTCGCGATCGCCCGCGCCTTCTCCCTGCTGTCAATCTGTATAATCACTCACATCACCTCAATTAAACGGCAGTTCTTCATCAATCCCGTCCGGGATATTCATGAAGCCGTCTCCATCTTCTGGTCCGAAGCCTCCGCCATGCTCCGTGTGATCTCCGCGATCCTGGGATGCGCTCTTGCTTTCCCCGAACCCTACCTGTTCCGCGATCACATCTGTTGTGTATACTTTCACGCCGTCCTTGTTTGTATAAGATCCTGTCTGGATCCTGCCGGTCAGTTCCAGTTTCATGCCCTGGCGAAAATACCGCTCGATAAATTCCGCCGTTTTTCCAAAAGCGACACAGTTGGGGAAGTCCGCCGTCGGTCCGCCGTCCTGTTTGAAGCGGCGGTCTACCGCAAGGGTAAACCGCGCAATACTTGTCCCTCCATCCGTGTACCGCACATCCGGATCTCTGGTAAGACGCCCCGTTAAATTCACACTATTTATGCTCATCTGATGCCTCCCGCTTTAAATCCTTTGTTACCTCAAAAATCTTCATGACCTGATTGAATTCCTCTACGCTCATTTCTTCGATACACTTTGCTTTTGAATGCAGCCGGGAAAGAATCACCTTGTCTGACACGCCGGTCCGCTTCTGCTCGGCACGGATCGTATTTATCATTGCTTCTGTTACCTTCCCGTCTCTGCTTTCCTGCGCAGAATCCTTCTTCTGCTCCGACTTGTCCTCCTTATTTCCGGCTGGCTGAGCCTTTGCCGATTCCTGCTTCTTTGCAGAGGATGCTGGTGCCTTGCCTTTTCCAGCATTCTTTTCCTGGGCTTTCTTGCCGTCCATATCATGGATCTCAGCATCCGGATCAGGCATATCCTCAACCGGAATACAGAAGAGTTGGAAACACAGATACTTATATGCGATTGCCATGGCTTTGTTAATAGCCTTGTCTCCCGTATCCATTGCCTCTCCCTTGAGGACGGTTTCGATATGGGATCCATCTTCTGCGTAAACCGTATATTTCATTTTAAGAATGACAGAAGTAACCCTGCCTCCGCTCCTGCTCGTTCCGATTTCCCGGGCTTCATCCAAAATCTCCGGAAGGATAAATACTTTATTCTTTGCTAGGGCTGGGTTCAGAACGCTGTAAACATCATCCACACTCCTGTACTTAAATCCCTGCTGCTTATTAACTTTGTCCTTAGACACTACGCCAATATCATTGATCACTCCCGCGATGGCCGCGTAAATCTTCGGCGGTCCCGGAAGCATCGCCTGTCCTTCCTGCATTATCCATCCCTCCGTTCGTAGTAAACTCCAATGCTATCCAGCGCCATGTCGATTGCCTGGAGATCTTCCTCCGTCGCAACAACACGATATATCACAGTCCTGGTATCGGGCTGAACAAATGGCATGATCTCATCACCGCCGGTCTTTTCAGCCTCAAATGGGGCTGCGGCTTTCTCCTGCTGGACGGCTTCCGCTTCCTTCACGGCCTGTTCCCTGATCTTTGCCTCCCGTTCTACCGCGGCCCGTTCTGATTCCCTGATCCGCTCTTCCTCTGCCTTACGCCTGCGCTCTTCCTCCTGCCGGCGGCGTTCCTCTTCTCGGCGCATGATCTCCGCCCTCTGCTGCTCGTAATTATTTATGTATGCAATCGCCTTCGCCATATCCTGGGAATCCTTATAAATCTCCAGAGCCTTTTCCACGGCATCTGACTGCATCCCGGAAATAGTGCTCACCGCTGTTCTGGCGTTCTCCGCCACCTGAGTGATACTCTCCTTGATAGATTTTACAGTCGTAGTAGCATTCTCCCACTTTGGATCATAAATTCTTTTCAGATCGCAATATTCTTCCATATCCCCGACAGCTTCCTGATAGATCTGCTGGATCTTCTCACGCCGTTCCTTTTTTCTCTTCCTCTCAAAGTCCTTCAGTTGAGAATCGATCAGGTTGATTGGCTCATCAATCTTCTCCGTCAAGCGCTTCATCTTCGCCTCAAAATCCTCGTAGGGCTTCATCCACTCTCTTTTTACGCCTTTCCGTGCATCCTCGAACTCCTTTTTCAGCTTTCTGAGGTTTGCGATCTCCGCCTTAGCGATCGGCTTACTTTCTTCGGTAAAAACCGCGCCTTTATACTCCGCAAGTTTCGCATCCAGGGCTTTTTCTATCTCATCAAAATTGAGTTCAATAACTCCCGGATTCTGTTTCACATTTAATGTCAGCTC
>DWVT01000191.1 GCA_019120075.1 Candidatus Mediterraneibacter excrementigallinarum | reverse complement strand
GAAGAAAAAGGGACCACATTTAACAGATTGACCCTGATTGCGGCGATCCGGGCGATGGAGCGCTTAAATCAGCCATGCCACCTGATCTTTTACTCCGCAAACCTGTACGTGAAGGGAATGATCGAGCAGGGAAACCCGGAGAAGTGGCGCCGGGCAGAGTGGAAGAAGGCCGCGGGGACTGCGGTGCAGAACAAGGAACTATGGGAACTGTTCCTCGATCGGGCGAAGGGACACGAGATTGAATTTAGATACAGCAAATACAACGACTACAAAGAGACGCTGCAGGCAGTAATGAATGGAGAGGAGATAGAGACATGATACAAGAAATTAGCATTGATAAGCTGAAGATACACCCGAAGAACGTAAGAAAGACTTACACGGGAATCGACGAACTGGCGGACAGCATCCGGGCACAGGGGGTGCTCCAGAACCTGACAGTCGTGCCGGAACCGGGAAACACCGGGAATTACTGGGTGGTGATCGGGAACAGGAGATTAACCGCGGCCAGGGCAGCAGGCATCAAAACGCTGCCGTGTACGGTCGCAGAAATGTCGGAAAAAGACCAGATATCCACCATGCTCCTGGAAAACATGCAGAGGAGCGACTTATCCGCGATCGAGCAGGCGCAGGGATTCCAGATTATGCTGGACCTTGGAGAAACGGAGGAGAGCATCTCAGAAAAGACGGGATTTAGCAGGAGCACGGTGCGCCACAGAGTTAATCTCGCGAAGCTGGACCAGGAACTCCTCGGGAACGCCGAGGAGGACGAAAGCTTCCAGCTGAACCTGACCGATCTGTATGAACTGGAGAAGATCAAAGACGTGGAAACCAGGAATAAGATTCTTGCAAGCTCCACGAACTCCAGTCAGATCAAATGGAAAGTGAAAAGCGCGGTTGAGGAAGCCAAGGTAAATGAGGCGGCGGAAAAGATCATGGAGAAACTCCGGCAGCAGGGAATCAAGCCCGCGCCAAAAAAGGCACAGGAGGAAAGATGGGGCGGAAAGTGGAAAGATGTTGAAAGATACGACCTCAAAGAGTGCAATCCGGAAGAAGTCAGGAAGTTTGAAAATCCGGGAAAACTCTATGCTTACAGGTATTTTAGCAGCATATATGTCGTAAAAAAGCAGGAAAACGCAGAAAAACCGCTGAGCAAACAGGAAGAAGAGACAAGGGACCTGAAGAGGAGAAAGAAACAGATCGAGAACATCCTGAAGGAAATGAAAGAGACACGAAACGCCTTCATCGTAGAAATCATAGCGGGGAAGTACCGTTACCCGGAAGGCTGCGATCCGGTAAAAGAAATGTGGCAAATCTATATGGATGTTATATGCCGTGGTGGAGGATTGTACCTAAACAGAATCCTGGATTTCTACGGGATACCTCGCTATGAGGAGCCAGAAAAGGAGAAAGCAGCTATAGAGAAGTTCAGGGACATGGATATGGAAAAACAGATGCTGATCATGTTAAGTGATGGAAGTCAGCCATACGAGCCGGTAAACAACCTTGGCGCGTACAACAAGGACGTGGGAACACTCCGGAGCTTTTACAGAGTGCTCCAGAAATACGGATTCACCTTCGGGAGCCTGGATGAACTCAAGATCCTGGATGGGACACATGAATTATACACAAAGGAGAAACGAGATGATGATTGAGGACAACAAGAAGACATTCGAAAAAGCACTTCGCGAAAGCGTTAAAAGACCGGGAGTCGAAGAACTCCTCGACTGGATTGCGGCAACGGATTTTTACACCGCACCTGCGAGCACAAAATATCACGGGAACTACCCAGGAGGACTTACGGAACACTCTCTGAACGTATTTAGGCGGCTGATCAGGAAGGAGGACGAAATACCGGGAGTAAATAAAACAGAAAGAATAGCGGTTGTAGCACTGCTGCATGATTTGTGCAAAGCGAATTTTTATGTGCAGAAAGCCTCATGGGAGGAAAACGGGAAGAGAATATACAAATACGGATATGAGAATCAGCTTCCGATAGGACACGGAGAAAAGTCCGTGATCCTAATCCAGCGGTATATGCAGCTTACACATGAGGAAATTGTGGCGATAAGCTGGCATATGGGACAATTTGACGTCCGGGCTAAAGCCCTTCCCTACGAGTTGTCACAAGCATGGGAGAGATACCCGCTCGCATTTCTGCTGCATATTGCGGACATGGAGGCGACCTGGCTGGATGAGCATTGATTATTCGGACATGGCGTTCCCGAAACCGATCAGAAAAAAGAAACAGCGGAAGCATAAGAAAAGCATCCTGAAAACCAGAAAAGGAGTCTGCTATCTCTGCTCCCGCTTAAACGGAGACTACCGCATAAAGTACACGGAGGAGCATCATATACTTTACGGCGGCGGGCGCCGGACCAGGGCAGAGGGAGAAGGGGTAAAGGTATATCTCTGCGTATATCACCATCGTGAGGGGCAGCAGGCGGTACACAATAACCGGGAAATCCGGGAACTGCTCTGCAGGACCGCCCAGGAGGAATACGAGCAGACCCACACCCACGACGAATGGATGGAAATCGCAGGAAAGAATTATTTATAGGCACCTCCGCCATAAGGCGATAGGTACATACAGTATGTCGCACGTAACCAGTAAACACAGGTTTCCTCGCCGTCTGCGGGCGGCGGGAGAAAGGAGAAAACGATGAAAAAGAAATTAACAGTTGTTTTAGCAATAGCAATGATGGCAGCAGGCATCATAACGGGATGCAGCGAGAAGGACAGAGTGGAAAGCAACCTGACAAAAGAGGCTGACAATTTTAACGTAGTGAGACAGTTGACAGTGATCAACTGTCTCGAAGGGGACGTGCTCTTCCAGATGACCGGGAAAATGTCCATAACAGCAGATACCGAAGATAACCAATTGGAAATTATCGTCGAGAATGACGACGACACGTATGTAAAACACTTCGTGGGACTGAGTGATAACGTAACTTACGTGATCGAAGACCTGAATCTCGGGAAGAACGACGTCGAAAAGTACAAATACACCCTGAATTTCAATCCAAATATGTGGATCCCAATCGAAGTGGAAACGATAGATTAAAGAAAGCGGATGACGGAAATGAAAGAAAAGAAAAAAGAACCATCCGAGGTCCTAGCGGACTTCCTGAATTACATAGACCGGATCCGATACGAATACAAAGCCGCGGAAGACGCCATGAAGACAGAAGATAAACGCCTCCAGGATCTATTGCATGAACTGGAATTTGCGGAAGACAAGGCAGCCCGGAACCGGGTAGCGACAAAGCTACAGCGGAGCAGGAGAGAACGAAGACACCAAAAAGACGAGATGATGCGCCTGGAGCTGATCGTACAGTTCTTCGACGAGCAAACTCCAAAGACTACGGTTAATAAGATGCGGCAGATTCTCGGTAGGCAGAGAAAGCAGGAGGAATTCTTGAACGGGGAGCGGCATTACAACAAGAGAGTAGATGGATAGCCAGAACAAACGAAAGGAGAGCGGAGATGGATAAAGCACAGATAAGAAAAGCATTTGAATCGGCGGCAAAAACTGATGATATAGAATCGTTTGAAGATCCCATTCTACTCAGGCTTACCGGCCTCACCTGGAACGAGATCCGGGAGTTGAAGGAGCGGGATACGGCGAAGCCGCCTATTGACATCGAAGACAATTACGGATTCTTTGTATGTCCATCCTGTGGGAATTCGATATATGTGAGCGATGATTTTGAGAGCCATAAGTTCTGTTTAGACTGCGGACAGCGGTTAGAGTGGGAGGATGAATGATGAAAGAAAATCATGGACCTTGTGTATCAAAGGAAAGATGCGTAGAAATTCTGACAGAAGAGATCCAAGATCTTCTCCCGACAGAAAAATGGAAGGACTACGAAAGATCAGTAAACCGGGTGCTGTATGAATTTGACAAATTGGACGGCACAAAACCGAAATACAACAAAGGGAAACACGTAAAGAGCTGGTATACGTGCGGAAATTGCGGAAGCACAGTAATGATCCACCACAATTTCTGCCCGAACTGCGGTTATCAGCTGCTGTGGGACAGTACACGGTGTCTGACAGATCAGAAGGAGAGCAAGGATGAAAATAAGAGACAATGAAACCGGAGAAGTTTTTGAATATGGGACAAACATACACCATGCATTAAGAATAAGCGAAAATGGCGGATGCCTGACGTTCGAAAACCTTCAAAACGGTGACGGAAGCTTAAAAAGCGGTGATGGAGGTTATTCATTTGTGTTGGACGACGGCAAAACACCAGAAGAATCAGTTTCGCCGGATGCGGTGAACGGATCGACATATGCTAACATAGGAGGGTTTTGCGAAGACAACACGAAGAATGACGGCTGGATCCCGGTTGAGGAACGTCTTCCGGGAGAGCCGAAAGAAAATCCTGCATTTGACGACAAACCATTAGAACTGTACTTGGTAGATATGGGAGGAAGTTATCCATTAAGGGCATTCTGGAATGGAAAACAGTTTACTGATGGATGGAGTATTTTGAATGTCATCGCCTGGCGTCCTCTTCCAGAGCCGTACCGTCTGGAAAGGAGCGGAAATGAACCGTAGAAGATTAAGTAAATCCGAACGACAGAAGATATATGATAAGTACAATGGTCATTGTGCTTATTGCGGATGCGAATTGGGATATAAAGACATGCAGGTAGATCATGTTATTCCACTTCGTAGGGGCGGAGATGACGATATAGAAAATATGCTTCCGGCTTGCCGGAGTTGTAATCACTACAAGGGCACTCTTACGGCAGAGGAATTCCGTGAATATGTATCAAAAATTCCTGTTAGATTGCAACGGGATAGTATACCGTATCAGGTTGGAGTTCGGTTTGGAATTATAAGATCAAGCAGAGATGTAATGTTTTATTATGAAAGGAGCGATGGAGAATGAGTGATGATTTAATCAGTCGGAAAGCGGTACTTGAAGAGGTGAGGAGCTTTCGATGCAGTATAACAGGCCTTAGAGCGGGAAAAAGAGTTCTTGCTCGCGCCGCGGATGAATACCGGAAAAGCATATTACAGATCATAGAAGATCAGCCGACAGCCTTTAACAAGGAGAAGGCGCTTGAAGAATTAAAAGGAGAGATAGAATTAGTAGTACATAAACCGATGGTTGCCGGGAGATATATTAAGAAAAGCAGGGCGATTGAGGTAATTGAGAAAGGTGGGATTTGATGGGAGGACTAACAACAGCGCTGGTCTGCCTGGTATCTGTAGCAACGGGAGTGATTACTGGGTTCCTGGTCGGATTCTGCGTCGGAAGGGAGGGACCAAGGCGAAGCGCAAGAGAACACGAAAGGAGATCAAACAGGATAGCGAAAAACACTACAGCGGACTCACAGATATAAACGTGGACATAAAAGCCCTGAGAAAATTCAGGACAAAACCATATGAATGTGTAAACTTGATCAGAGCCCAGGGAGAACAGATGAAGGAGAAGAAAGATGATTGAGACGTATTTTACGGCAAAGGCAGCAGAATATTTCATTTATCTTGCAATCGTGGCAGTGATAATCATAGGCGGGATCACGGTATGGATATTCGTAAAAGCATATCAGACGATGTGCGACAGAAGAAAGAAGCGCCTCGAAAGGATGATGGACAAGTATTTCGGGGAAGACCAAGAAAACGAATAACGGCAGCGAAAGGGGAGCAAGCATGGAGACATGGGAATTAAACGAGAAGAAAAAGGAATATCTGAACGGCTACAAGTATGCAAAGAGAAGGGAGAAGCGTATCCGTGAGCAGATCCAGCAGCTTCGCCTCGACGCCATGTTCCCATGCCTCCAGGGAGATGGGATGCCGCGGGGCAGCAGTCAGTCAGATTTATCGAACTACATGGAAAAATATGAGGATCTAATGGGGGAACTGAAGAAGGAGAGATTGGAAGCGGTAAAAGAATATACGGAAATACATAGAGCGATTAAAGAAATGAAAGATGAGGAGGAAAAAGAAATCCTTGAGCGAAAGTACCTGATGCGACAGACATGGGAAGAAATCGCGGAAGAACTTGGTTGCGATCGCAGAACCGCGATTCGAAAACACGGAAATGCACTAAAAAATTTTGAAATTCCTGAAAGTTGTCACTGTATGTCACTCTGAAATGTGTTATAGTAGTAGCATGAATTAAAGAAACGAGGGCAGCAGGCTTTAGGCAGGCTGCCTTTTCTTTGCACGCCTCGCGAATCTCATAAAATAATACGTGCAACACGTATAAAATGCTTGACAATACGTGTTATACGTGTTAATATATAATCACAAGGAGGGATTAAATGAGATTCAGAGAAATGGACAAGATACTTAGAGCGGATGGATGGTATGAAGTCAAGAAGGTTGGCTCACATCATCAATACAAACATCCGACAAAGCCGGGAAAAGTTACAGTACCGGAACATGGAGGGAAGGACATAAACCTTTCGGTAGCAAAGTCGATATTGAAGCAGGCAGGGCTGTAAAGCCCAAGCCTGCGATAAGAAAGAGGTGTGTATATGAAATTAGTTTATCCAGCAGTATTTACTCCGTATGAAGATGGATCTGGCGGATATGCAGTTGAGTTTCCGGATCTTCCGGGATGTGTTACTGGCGGAGGCAATATGGCGGAAGCTGTATTCATGGCAGAGGATGCTGCCAGCGGATGGGTTTTGACGGAACTTGAGGACGGAAAGAAGGTGCCGGAAGCGACGGGAATTAAAGAGGTTGCGACGGATCCAGGGCAGTTCGTGAGCCTGATCGCTCTGGACATGGACGCATACGCTGCGAAGTACGGAAGTAATGCGGTAAAGAAGACATTAACAATTCCGGCATGGCTTAACACGTTCGTTGAGCAGAATGGAATAAGCTGTTCAAAAGTATTGCAGGATGCGCTTAGCAAAATGGCGCAGGCAAGATAAAACTGAATCTCATTTAAAAATAAAGCATCTGGCGAGAGCTGGGTGCTTTTATTATGCCGGAACGTAGCTCAGGAGGCAGAGCAACTGTCTTATACACAGCAAGTCGAAGGTTCGATTCCTTCCGTTCCGATTGGGTGAAGACATGACAGATAAAGAAGTAAAAGCATTTTACAATTCGAGCGCGTGGAAGCATAAGCGAGCGGAGATCCTGATGCGGGATCGTTACGAATGTCAGGACTGCAGGAAGAGATTGAGGGATGCGGCAGATTCCGGGACACTGCTCACAGGAAGAGAGCGAAAGATCTGGCCGGCAGAGGAAGTGCATCATATCAAAGAACTGAAAGAACATCCGGATCTTGCGCTGAATGATGACAACCTGGTCAGTCTGTGCACCCAATGCCACAACATAAGACACGGGAGAGCGCCGCATAGATTCGTCAGAAGGAAAAAGAGGCTGACCGAGGAAAAATGGTAGACTCCCCCGGGTCAATTCTCGGCAAAAATTTTTTTGATGGAGAACGGGGATGTGGCCATAACTCTGGAGAAATTTCCTCGCGCGCGTGAAAAGGGGTATCGCATATGAGGCGAAAGTGAGGTGAAAGCATGACCAAAAAGGAGATGCGGGACTCTCTTCTGGAACAACTGAGACTGCAGAACAAGACATCGGATTTTTACGAAGATCTGGTAAACGACTACATGGATTACTGGTCACTTAAGAAAAAACTGATTGCGGATATCAGAAAAAAAGGACTGAGATATGAGACGGTAAACGGAAACGGGCTAACGGTAGAAAAGCCAAATGAATCCGTGAATAATCTCCCAAAGATCACGGCGGCCATGCTTAAAATCCTAAACGATTTGAACTTGAAGGAGCCTCTTTCAAATTCATCGCTTGAGGATGATTACCTGTGATCATTTGCAAAGAAATTGCCGAATACCTCAGATATGCGGAGAATAACCCGAAGAAAATAAACAGGGAGAGAAACCTCCTGACCAAGAACATCGTTATGCCGACAATGCGCCGGAACGATGTTTTTTTGACGAAAAAACCTATCAAAACTGCTTAAAATACTGCGAAAAGCATTATTATAAATTATTTCCATACCAGAAATTTATATATGCTTTCGCATTTATGTACAAGGATGATATCCCAATCTTCCCGAAGTTCTTCATCATGATGGGACGAGGAAATGGGAAGGACGGATTCATTGTACCGCTGGTTAATTTCTTCCAGACCCCGCTGTACGGAGTGAAGAATTACCATGTGGAGATCGTGGCAAACTCAGAGCAACAGGTAAAGGATACGTTCAAGGTCGCATACGACGCTCTTGATAATCCGGCCATGAGACGAAACTTCCGCGTCACGAGGGAGCTGATCACCAACAATGTGACAGGATCGGAACTGAAGTACAATACTTCAAACGCCAGCACAAAGGATGGAAAGCGCCCAGGATGCCTGGTGCTGAATGAAATCCATGCTTACGAGGACTACGAGCAGATCAACGTCTTTGAGTCCGCTCTTGGAAAGGTAAGACATCCAAGAGAGTTTATCATAACAACAAATGGGTATGTCCGCGAGGGCCCCCTCGACGAACTGCTTGACCTCATGGAAGAAATACTGGAATCGGGGGACAATCCATTGGGATACTTCCCGTTTATCTGCAAACTGGACAGCCTGGATGAAGTGGATGATCAGGAGGCATGGTACAAGGCGAATCCATCGATGGAATACATGCCGATTCTGGCGCACCAGATCCTACAAGATTATCTGGAGATGCAGAAGCTTACCAGCAAGAAGCCAGAGGTGCTGACCAAAAGATTCAATCTCCCGTCTCGGAATGACGAAGAGACGGTGGCGAGCTGGGAGAACATCCTGAGGTGCTGCTATCTTGACATCAAGAAAAAGACTCCTCGACCAACACCGAACACAAAAGGAAAGACAGCGATCGTGGCAATTGACTATGCGGATGTCCGGGACTTCGCAAGTGCGGGAGTCCTGACGGAAAAAAACGGAGAGTATATCTGGAGACAGCACACCTGGGTGTGTGAAGAGTCTCCGTTCCTGGACTCCATCAAGTTCCCGGTGAGAAACAATCTTGGATTGCCGGAATTTCAGGATTACGAGATCGTCCGAGGGCCAGTGATCCCTCCGGAAATGATAGTAAGATGGTGCATTGACCGGATGTCGGAGTACGTTGTCCTGAAGATTACGATGGACACATATCGATATAGTCTTTTCCGACAGCTCTTCGAGTCATACGGGATCCAGGAGGAAACGAAACAGAATCCGTATGGACAGCTTCGCCTGATCCGAAGGATCGCATCTGTATGCGGAATTATCGCGCCGGACATTGAAAAACTGTTCGCAGAAGGAAAGATAAATTATGGACCATCCGCAATTATGAGATGGTACACAAACAATACAGAGGTAACTACAGACAAATTCGGGAATAAGCAGTACAGGAAGATCGAACCAAAACTGAGAAAGAATGATGGATTCATGGCATTCCTAGCTGCGATGTACTCGAAAGATTTGATAAAGGAGATCGTGATGTATGTTTGATTTTCTGCTGAAAAATAAGAATAACGAGATACAGTCATACATGGACATGATCTCGGTGGAAATAAAAAAACTGAAGCTCTCTAAGCTGGCAATCCAGAAGGCGGTAGGGATGATCGCCCACGCGGTGGCCAAAAGCGAATTTGTGGTGCAAAGGGCAGATGGAAGAGCAAAAGATCACGTTTATTGGCTGCTGAACATCCGGCCGAACCCGAACGAAACAGCTACGGACTTCTGGATTGACGTGATCCAGAGACTTTTGACGTCGGGGGAGTGTCTTGTCTGTTCTGTTGCAGAAAAGCTGTATATCGTAGATGCATACACAACAGACAACGCTGTTATGCTGCCAAGGATCTACAGGAATGTGACTATCATATCAAACGGAGAGACGTTCCGGTTGGACAGGAATTTCAGAGCGGATGAGATGATCCACCTCAGAGCGCAGAACAAAAAGATCAGGAACTATTTAGAAAACGTCCTGAAAATGTACAACGATACCGCCAGCGCTGTTGCAGCGGCAAAAAAACTTGCCGGGACACCTAAGTTTACGCTTGATATTCCGGGACAGCTCCCCGTGATCCGAACGAAGGACAAGGATGGGAACGAGAAGTCATTAACTATCGACGAATACAAAAAAGGAATAAAAAAGCTTCTGGAATCAGACGATATTGAAGTCCTGCAGAACCAGAACGGCATGTCGATCCAGCAGCTAAAGATCGAGACGTCAACGACCAGCGAAGACATGGTGAAACTTGCGACTGAAATATTTACGGAGTGCGCAATGGCATTTGATATCCCGAAAGCCGTATTCCTCGGGGAGATCACAGAGAAAGCAGACAGCACGAACGAGTTTATCACGTATGCTGTCGGATGGGTGAAAGAACTGTTGGAAGACTCCCTGAACGCGAAACTCGTAGGAGAAAAAGATTATCTGAACGGCGAGAAGATCTGGATTGATATGTCGAAGTTTAAGCACAGAGACATCATCGAAAGCGCGGCAAACCTGGATAAATTACGTAGCATAGGATTTAATTTTGACGAGATCCGATCCACAGTAGGATGGGAGGAACTGAATACAGATTTTAGTCAGGAAAGAGTGATTACGAAGAACTATACCAATGATCTGGGAGGTGAAGGAAGTGGAACGCAGAACACAGACACTTGACGATCCCTAGAAAGGCGGTGATCCGACATCTCCCAGTTATGGGTCAAATAGCAAATACGCAAGGAAGGAGAAAAAACATGCCGAAATATTATTGCTTAGAGGCTTCACAGGAAGCGGCGGATCTCTACATATTCGGAGACATTACCACATGGACGTGGGATGAAAAGGACAAAGACGCATATGGAATTGTAAAAGAACTTCAGGCGCTGGAAACCGATAAGGTGAATGTCCATATTAACTCATATGGCGGAGATGTATCTGAAGGACTGGCGATCTACAACGTGCTGAAGAACAGCAAAGCAAAAGTGACAACATATTGCGACGGGTTCGCATGCTCTGCGGCGTCTGTCATTTTTATGGCGGGAGAGGAACGCATCATGAACAGCGCCTCCCTTCTGATGATCCATAATGCATGGTCGTGGGCTTCCGGGAATGCCGAGGAGTTCCGGAAACAGGCGGATGACCTGGACAAGATCACACAGGCATCCGTAAATGCATACATGAGCCGGGTCTGGATCACGGAAGAGGAACTGAAAGAAAAAATGAACGCAGAGACCTGGCTGACAGCGCAGGAAGCGTTGGCGGATGGATTCGCGACGAAGATTCTGGAAGAGGAAGACGACGGCGTAAACCAGTCGGCGTTCCGGGCGATCCGGGACAGAGTTTTAGAGCCGAAGGCGGTCGAACCGCAGGAGGGGGTTCTGGAAGGAGAACTCGTCATAGATGCGGATGAGATCGCAGGAAAAGTAGCAGAGAAAATAAAAGCGATGCTGAAACCGAGCGGAGAAGATGGAATGGGGCGGCAGGCGCAGAGAAGAAAGGAAAGCACCGGATGGAGTGCTTTTTTTAGTGGAAGAAAAGTCCAGCGGTGATATGTCAAGAGAAAAATGAATAAAAATCAATAGATTTTTGCTGGTTTTTCCTAAAAATGGACGCACTTTCCCAAGCCCCGCTATTTTCGATTTTTTAGCCGGGCGTGACTTCAC
>DWVT01000190.1 GCA_019120075.1 Candidatus Mediterraneibacter excrementigallinarum | reverse complement strand
GCAACGCACCTCGATTCCGCTCCGCTCCATCTCGGTCGTGGCTTTCGCCACTTGGTTTATCGGCTCCGTCCGCAATTGTGCAACGCACCTCGATTCCGCTTCGCTCCATCTCGGTCGTGGCTTTCGCCACTTGGTTTATCGGCTTCGTCCGCAATCGAGCGACGCACCTCGATTCCGCTCCGCTCCATCTCGGTCGTGGCTTTCGCCACATAGGAAAGAGAAGAGAGGGCTCCCGGGAAATGCAAGCACTTCCCGGGAGCCCTCTCTTCTCTTTCCCGCGTTGCTCAATTGCTGCACGCAAAAAAACCGCCGTCCCCGCAGCTACCATGTCTGCAAAAACAGCGATTTTTAAGTGCGCGATCAGGGGTTCGAACCCTGGACACCCTGATTAAGAGTCAGGTGCTCTGCCAGCTGAGCTAATCGCGCTTTTTCTTTTGCTTTCATTAAGGCTTTCCTTAACGCAAGTGATATTATATAACACAATTCGAGAGAATGCAAGCACTTTTTTATATTTTATTGCAATATTTTTCTCGCAACGTTGCAAACCTTATCATATTCTGCGAAAGGATGCGGTTTTTTATCTTATTCGAACAGTTTTCCCAATGCTTTTCCTGTGAGGACTCCTGTGGCGCTCCGCACGGGTTTTCCTTCACGGAACGCCACAAATGTCGGAACTTTTTTTACTCCAAATTTTTCTGCAAGGTTCCCGGACCGGTCTGAATCGATCTGGCACACTTTGATCCTGTCTTCATTCTCTGCCGCAAACTCTGTCACCACATCTTCCATCATCGCACATTTTCCACACCATAATGCATAAAATTCTACCAGCACCGGCAACGGAGATTCAATTACCTCATACATAAAATTTTCTTCATCCACTTTTACTGTCATGATCATCACCTGCATTTTCTGTTTTTCCGGCCATCTCCGCAGCAGAATCCCTTATTCAGTATATCGCACACTTCATTCATGGAATCGCGCATGCAGAGAAGCCGTCTGTTCAGTTTCGGGTTACAATAAAACAATTCATTCAGGCATATATTCCAGCGCTTCCTTTTTCTCATATCTTCTGCCTCTCTTCCGATTTCTGGATAGACTATTATATGCAGAAGATAAAATACTGTTACACTTCATCCGCCGGAGGAACCGCCCCCGTCTTCTGCTGGCGTACCGCGATCAGTTTATTGATCGGATTTCCCTTTGCGGAAAATTTTTCTTCGTATTCGGTCATAACATTATCCCTGTTCATCTCCTCATGGTGATGAAGATCATAGGTAAAATTCTGCAGTATCCATCCTGCTTCCTTTATCTGATCCAGTGAAAAATTGAAGAGCTGGGTATTGTCTGTCTTAAATTCCAGAAGCCCTCCCGGTTTCAGGATTTTCTCGTATCTTGCAAGAAATTCCGTCGATGTCAGCCGCCGCTTTGCATGCCTTGCCTTTGGCCATGGATCTGAAAAATTCAGATAGATCCGATCCACCTCATCCTCCGCAAATACATCTGCTACATTCCTGGCGTCCATGCAGACGAAACGGACATTTTTCAGTTCATTATATTCTTCTGTATCATATTTCTCAATGGCGCGCAGCAGTACACTGGAATACCGCTCGATCCCAATATAGTTAATATCCGGATGGCGCTTTGCCATCTCCATGATAAATCTGCCTTTCCCCATACCAATCTCGATATGGATCGGGTGTTTATTTCCAAATACCTGCCGCCAGCATCCCCTCTGCGCTTCCGGTCTCTTTATGACCGCGCGATGCGCCTGTATCGTTCCTTCTGCTCTGGGTATATTTCTCAATCTCATATATAATTCCTCCCCTGATCTATAAAAACGGGACATCTCTCCCCGAATAATCTGATGCTCCCGAAAAAATTTATTTTCTCCTCATTCATCATAGCACGCAATGTCATAGAGGTCAAAAGACAATTAGGGAAATATTTTCCTGTTGATCTGAAAAAGTTCTTTTCCGAACTCCTTCCTCTGCGCTTCAAGATAGGTCTCTATATATTCGGTACTCATCAGCTCTTTTATCTTTTTCTTCTCTTCTGCCGTCAATGCTTTTACCAGTTGTTTTCTCAACTGCAGATAATCATTCAGAATATTTGCCATATATACAACTGCTGTTTCCACAGAGATCATACAAAGCATAACAGCATCGATATAGCTCATAAAAACAGCCGATTTGTTGACCGAATTATTACTCAGTCCGATATAAAAACTATGTACGCTGTTTGAGAGCAGATTAAAAATCGCCGACTCCATCTCAGTGGTAAAAATTCCGGGGCGTTTTTTCTTAAAAAACTGTTTTCCGGACAGGATCCTTTTCCTGTCCTGCTCATTCGCACCTATATAAATGCTGCTTTCCTTGATCTCATCTATCACAAAATCATGATCCAGTAACCGCATCCTGAAACAGTCCTGCGGGAACTCTAATTTCTTCAATATATCTTTGATATTTCTGTCATAATTCATGATCTGAAGATTGTACCTGAAATTGACTTCTTCCTCTGATATTCCTCTTTCGGTAACATAGAAATAAACATTTCCGGAATCCATGATATTCCTCGCCGCTGAAGCAATCAGTGCAATATCTGCCTCGGTACAGTCATCAAGAACCACATCAAATAATCTGATAATACTTCTGCAGTGGAGCAGAACCTTTTCCAAGATCTTTTCAGCCTGTGCCGTTCTCAACACTGATGGCGGTCTGTCTTCACCATATGTCTTTATCTTTTTCCAGATTTCATATAGCTCATTCAGCTTATCTGTCCTGATCCAGAATTGTTGCAATTCCATATATCTATCCTTTCCTGGACAAAAGTACTACTGTCTCCACATGCACCGTCTCCGGGAACATATCCACCGGCCTGACCTTCTCCAGCTCATACCCATTCCCGCACAGGACTTTCAGATCCCTGGCCAGTGTTGCAGGATCGCAGCTCACGTACACGACCCTCTCCGGCGCCATCTTCACGATCGTTTCCAGCAGTGCCGGGTCGCATCCCTTCCGGGGCGGGTCCACCACGATCACATCAGCGCGGGCGTTCTCTCCTCCGTGTTTCCGCGCATATTCTGCATAATACTCCGGCAGCACCTCCTCCGCTTTTCCCACGAAGAACTCCGCGTTGGCGATCCCGTTGATCTCTGCATTTTTCTTTGCATCCTCTATGGCCTGGGGGATGATCTCAACACCGTACACCTGTCCCGCCTTCTGAGCAAGGAAGAGGGAGATCGTTCCGATCCCGCAGTAAAGATCCCACACAGTCTCCCCGCCTTTCAGGTCTGCATATTCCAGCGCCTGGGAATACAGCTTCTCTGTCTGCACGGGATTCACCTGATAAAAGGACAGCGGTGAGATCTGATACCTGACGTTTCCTATATAGTCTGTAATAAATCCCTGTCCCCAGAGAATCTCATAAGTCTCTCCCATGATCACGTTGGTCCGCCGGGTATTCGGACTGATGGTGATGCTCGTCATCCCCCGGACAGCAGCAAGTTTTTCCACCAGCTTTTCACTCTGAGGAATTTTCGTTCCGTTGATCACAAGACAGACCATAATCTCCTTTGTCGTAAATCCGAACCGGATCAGCACATGGCGGATCAGCCCTTTTCCCGTCTTCTCATCATATGCGGGGATATGTTCTGCCCTCATAAACTCCAGGATGATCTCAAGGAGCTTCTGATTTACAGGCACACCCAGGGCGCAGTCTGTGTTTGCGATGATATCATGTGTCCGTCCCGCATAGAATCCCGTGACCGGATTGCCGTCCCGGTCTGTCCCGAAAGGGAACTGAGCCTTGTTCCGGTAACCGAATGGTTCGTCCATTCCGAGGATCGGTTCTGTCACCCGGTCCAACAGTTCTTTGTCAAATCCGCCCAGACGCTCCAGGTTTCCCCGCACTTTCTGCGCCTTGAAAGCAAGCTGTCTCTCATAGGACATCTCCTGGATCTGACACCCTCCGCATTTTCTCGCAAAGGGACAGCGGGGTTCCACGCGGTCCTCAGACGGCTCGATCACACGCATCAGCCTGGCATACCCGTAATTTTTCTTCGCTTTCATGACCTTTACTTCCGCTTTGTCTCCGATCACAGCGTCCTTGACAAACAGGGTATACCCGTCAACTTTTCCGATTCCTTCCCCGTTTACTCCGATATCCGTGATCTCGATCACAGCCATATCATTCTTCTGCATAATCCTCTCCTGATCCTGAATCTCTTTCCATCTTTATCAAAATCGGACAGAGAAAGTTCCTCCCCATCCATGTGGCCGCTTGCAGGGCTTATCGCACAAAAGAAAAGATTGCGCCCCGGCGCAATCTTTCCGACGTCTCTACACTCCTGATGTTCTTCTGAGATTTGATTCAAACAGCCTGTTGTAGCCCAGCCAGTCGTTTCCTGTCTTTCCCTTGAATATCTCTGTCAGCGTCTGCATCTTCGCATCTGCGTTATCTGCCAGGTTCAATGCCAGCGCCTCGGCGAGAGCCGGTTTCTTCGGCGAACCGTACTCCAGTTCTCCGTGGTGGGCGATCACACAGTGCTTCAGTTCATTCGCCAGTTTCACCGGGAAATCCGGGATCGAGCGGATCGCCTCGTCCAGCATCTCCACTCCGATCACGATATGCCCGATCAGCTGACCTTCGTCTGTATAGTCATTGTCCGGGAAATCAGATAACTCCCTTGTCTTTCCGATATCGTGGCAGATCGCCGCCGTGTACAGAAGATCCCGGTTCAGGATGCTGTACGCTCCGGCGAAATATTCGCACATGTGAAGGACACTTAATGTATGTTCCAGAAGCCCTCCGGAAAATCCGTGATGTACTGTCTTTGCCGCTGAATGCCCCTTAAACTTTTTTATAAAGTTTTCGTCTTTGATGAAATAATACTCCAGCACCTGCTTCAGATACTGATTAGAAATCTGCCGGATATAAGCCGTCAGTTCCTCGTACATGCGGTCTACATTTTTCTCTGTGGTCGGCATATAATCCGCCGGATTATATTCTCCTTCCTCCGCCTTTCTGATCTGTCTGATATTGAGCTGGAGATTTCCATTGTAGCTGATCACATCTCCGTATACTTCGATGAAATCCTTCTCGTCATATTCCGCGATCCCCTGTGAGTTTGGATCCCACACCTTTCCGTCAAGGGTCCCTGTCTTATCCTGAAGGATCAGATTATCATAAGGTTTCCCGTTCCTTGTCTCAGCGGAGCGTTTCCCCTTACACAGATAAACATTCCTGATCGTCTCGCCTTCACACAGTCCGTTGATATATCTCATTGTCTTCCTCTTTCTATCCTTTACTTCCGATGGTCACATTAAATTTGATCTCCACATAACCGTCCGCTCCCTGGCGCTGTCCTACAAACCGCGCCTGGCTGCCTGCCTCTGTCCCCAGAAGCACCTGGCGGTATGAAAGAATGCTTCCGACCTCTCTGCCGTTTACCTGGGTGATGACATCCCCGCTCTGGATCCCCGCCTGCATCGCGGGAGAATCCGGATCCACATCAATCACGTAGATCCCCGCCGGTATCCCCTGGCTGTCCTGTACCGTCCTGGTCACAGTCGTCCCGTGGATTCCTGCATACGGAACCTGTTCTCCGTTCGCAAGAAGCTCTATCGTTGATTTAATATCTGAAACAGCGTAGGCATTTGCCGTACCGCTGCCGTTTGCATCCCAGATCGACGCGGAGATCATCCCTATGACCTCTCCATCCAGATTAAACAATACCCCGGTTCCGTCAGCCGACGCCGGGATATCTGTCGTCAGCACATCACATTCTCCATCGTAGAATGTCTCTTTATGATCACAGGAGCTTATCACGCCGTATCCGACTCCGCCGTCATATCCGAACATATTTCCCAGAGCGATCACCGTGTCTCCCTGCCTGGACAGATTAGAATTTCCAAGTTCAGACACTTTGATCTGATTCCATGTCGTTTCAGTGATGTCCGCTTTCGCCACACTGAACACGGCAAAACCGCTGTTTGCGTCCTGACATTTTAAAGAGGCCGTATACTCCGAGCCGTCTGCGAAACTCACAGTCCAGTTCTCCTCTTTGCCGCAGAGTGCATCATCCGCCAGTATGAGCAGTTCCTGTCCGTTATCCGCAGTGATCACTCCTGTCACAGACGTCCTCAGTCCTGTAGCAGATGCGTTCCAGTCTGC
>DWVT01000012.1 GCA_019120075.1 Candidatus Mediterraneibacter excrementigallinarum | reverse complement strand
ACCAACTGAGCCACTGGGCCATATGTAAAATTGTGTCGAGTACTCAGTGCCTGCTGCAAGGCACTTTGCACTCAGTGGACCTTCGGGGACTCGAACCCAGGACCGACCGGTTATGAGCCGGTTGCTCTAACCAACTGAGCTAAAGGTCCAAAAAAGCATGTTCCCGAAGGAACAAAGCCGATGATCGGACTCGAACCGATAACCTGCTGATTACAAATCAGCTGCTCTGCCAATTGAGCCACATCGGCATATTGATTTGTTCTTGCAGAGCAGCTGATTTGTAATCAGGCTCTGCCTGCGATTGACGTGGTCAATCTTATTGAATTGAGCCACATCGGCATATAACAACTGACCCCGACGGGAATCGAACCCGTGTTACCGCCGTGAAAGGGCGATGTCTTAACCGCTTGACCACGGGGCCATACAAATGCGCATGATAATCCTGTCCAGCGCAAAGTATATGTTACCATAGATGTTTCCATTTTGCAAGCAAAAAATTCATACAAATCCGTCAAACATCAGGACCGATCATTAAGCAGTTCTGACAGCAACTCCGACCGCCGTCCGTGACGGATCGGGACAGAGAGCATCCGGCTCCATCCCGGACAGTCTGCTCCCTGTCCCACTTTCTTTTTCTTTCCTGTCCCTTTCTTTCACGCCCGCTCTACATTTTTCGTAGCGACAATATCAACTCCTGTCCCGGCGGCGTCCGGCACGATCACATCCCCGATATGCACCGGCGCTTCCACTTCCACTCCTTTAAGTGACTTCACACAGTCGAAGATCTTCCCCTTCGGGATATCTTCCTTCGTCTTGACTGATACCATATCCGCTTTCCCGCCGATGACCCTGACCGTGGACGTTACGATCCTGGTCGGATTGGTCACTTCCTTCCGGGCATATATGTCCCCTCTTTTACATGTATTTCCGGTCACACTCACAACTTCATTCCCGTCCATCTCCACAGTGATCTGACATCCCATCGGACAACTGATACACGTCAAATTTCTGATTTCCATCTTTATGCCTCCTCTATCTTCACTGTGATCGTCTTCAGATCAGGATATTTCAAAAGCTGATCCTTCGTCAGTCTGATCTCCTCCATCTCTCCCGGAGCCACGATCTGACGTTTTCTGTGAATGACTCTCTCGTCGTCAAAATAAGCGCTCACATAACAGTTCTTGAACACTGCACCGACGCGGAAACGCACAGTCAGCTCTTCGTCCATGCGCGCAGTATTTATCGATACCGGCACAGTATAACGCACTCCGTCCACCGGATCCAAACGGATCTCTCTGCCGCCCTCACCGCTTCTCTCACCTTTTACATAGGCGGCCGCATTCTTGCCCGCTGTTGCCGCCTCCTCGGAGACAAAGTCCACGAGGTCATGCACGTGGAGCACATTGCCGCAGGCAAAGACGCCCTCTATATTTGTCTCAAGACTCTCATTTACCACAGGGCCGGAGGTAACTCTGCTCATCTCCACCCCCATGCCTCTGGAAAGCTCATTCTCCGGGATCAGACCCACGGAAAGCAGCAGCGTATCACAGGAGTACTCCTCCTCCGTCCCGGGGATAGGTTTCCCGTTTTTATCCACCTCGGCCAGGGTAACTCCCTCCAGCCGTTCTTTTCCCTTAATGTCCACAACCGTGTGGCTCAGTTTCAGCGGGATGCCGTAATCGTCAAGACACTGGACAATATTTCTTTTCAGACCGCCCGAGTAGGGCATCAGTTCCGCAACGACTTTTACTTTCGCCCCCTCGAATGTCATTCGTCTCGCCATGATCAGACCGATATCTCCAGATCCCAGGATGACGACCTCGCGCCCCGGCATCAGTCCTTCCATATTCACAAGCCGCTGTGCTGTTCCCGCGGAATAGATCCCGGCCGGGCGGTATCCCGGGATATTCAGCGCGCCCCTGGAACGCTCCCTGCATCCCATGGCAAGGATGACCGCTTTCGCCTGGATCTCAAAGAGTCCTTCCTCCCGGTTCATCGCCGTGACCACCTTCTCATGGCTGATATCCATGACCATTGTGTTCAGGCGGTATTCGATGTCAAGCTCTTTCGCCTGATCGATAAATCTCTGGGCATACTCCGGTCCTGTCAGTTCCTCCTTGAATGTATGAAGGCCGAATCCGTTATGGATGCACTGGTTGAGGATTCCTCCCAGCTCTTTATCCCTCTCAAGGATCAGGATGCTGTTGATTCCGCTCTTCTTTGCCGAAACAGCGGCCGCAAGACCTGCCGGACCTCCCCCGATGATGACGATATCATAATTTTTCATATCTGAAGCCTGCCTTTCTGTAACTCTGATTTTCATATCCTGTCCTTGTTTGTCCCCACCACGAGCCTGGACTTTCCGCCGGATTTCGTGATATCAGACATGCTCACTCCCAGTTCTCTTGCCAGGATCTCCATTGTCCTCGGTGAACAGAAGCCCGACTGGCAGCGTCCCATTCCTGCACGCGTCCTGCGCTTGACGCCATCCAGCGACTTCGCTCCCAGCGGACGCCGGATGGCGTCAATGATCTCACCCTCTGTGATCATCTCGCATCGGCAGATGATATTTCCGTAGGCTGGCTCCTTTTTGATCAGCTCCGCCCGCTCTTCTTTCGTCAGCGTATCCGGATCAAGGATACCCTTCCTGGTGGCAATAAAGTTTTCTTTTCCCTCCAGATTCATCTTCTCTTTCAGGATACCTGCAACCATCTCTCCGATCGCCGGGCAGCTTGTCAGGCCGGGCGACTCGATCCCCGCGCAGTCAATGAACCCTTCCGCGTCCTCAACTTCTCCGATGATAAACTCCGATCCGTCCTCATGGGCGCGCAGACCGGCGAATGATGTGATGACCTGGCGCATGGGAAGATCCTTCACATTCTGTCCCGCCTTTGAGATCACCTCATCCAGGCCTTCCCGGGTCGTATTCGTCCCTTCTTTATTCTCAATATCAATCGCTGTGGGTCCCACCAGAAGGTTCCCGTGAACTGTAGGGGTGACCAGCACTCCTTTTCCGTATTTCGTTGGAAGTGAGAAGATCGTCCTACTGACATGATTTCCCGCGATCTTGTCAAGGAGACAGTAATCGCCGCGCCGCGGGGTAATATGGATCTTCTTTTCGCTCACCATGTTGTGGAATTTATCCGCATAGACTCCTGCCGCATTGACCACATATTTCGCCTGGAATTTTCCCTGACTGGTGGAAAGCTCATAACCGCCGTCGATCTTTACGATGTCCTCAACTTCCGTATTGAACTTAAACTCCACTCCGTTCTCACAGGCATTTTCCGCAAGGGCAATATTCAGATTGAACGGGCAGACGATCCCCGCCGTGGGAGCGTACAGCGCCGCATACACCTGGTCCGCGATATTCGGCTCCATCGCCCTGACCTCTTCTCCACTCACGATCTGAAGTCCCCTCACGCCGTTTTTTACTCCTCTCTCGTACAGTTCTTCCAGCGCCGGCATATCCTCCTCACTCAGACAGATGACCAGCGAACCGATCCTCTGGAACGGGAAATCCAGATCTTTGGAGAGCTGCTCCATCATCTCATTTCCCTTTACGTTCAGCTTTGCCATGAGCGATCCCGGGACCGCATCATATCCTGCATGGACGATTGCGCTGTTGGCCTTGGATGTCCCGCAGCACACGTCCTCCTCTTTTTCCAGCACACACACGCTGACTTTATAGCGGGACAGTTCCCGTGCAGAAGCCGCACCGGACACTCCGCCTCCGATTATGATCACATCATACATGACAACTTTCTCCCTTCCATATCAGCCAAAATCTTTCATCTCAGTCTTCCTTTGCCCATCCATAGGCATATTTCACGGCTTTATTCCAGCCTTTGATCTTCTTCTGTCTGTCTTCCTCGCAGATCGAAGGTGTAAATGTACGATCGATCTTCCAGTTTCTTATCACATCTTCCTTATTCTGCCAGTAGCCCACTGCAAGACCTGCCAGATACGCAGCCCCCATTGCAGTTGTCTCCACACACTGCGGACGGTTCACCGGAGCATTGATGATATCCGCCTGAGTCTGCATAAGGAAATCATTTGCGCTCGCCCCTCCGTCTACTTTCAGCGCGGACAGCTGGATCCCCGAGTCCGCCTTCATTGCCTCCAGAACGTCATTTACCTGGTAGGCAATAGATTCCAGCGTAGCCCGGATAATATGGTATTTGTTCACGCCGCGGGTGATCCCCACGATAGTGCCCCTTGCGTACTGATCCCAGTGAGGCGCGCCCAGACCGGTAAAGGCCGGAACGACATAACATCCGTTGGTGTCTTTTTCCTTCTTTGCCATGTATTCTGAATCCATGGCAGAATCGATCAGTCTCATCTCGTCACGCAGCCACTGTACTGCTGCCCCTGCCACGAAGATGGAGCCTTCCAGGGCATAATTCACTTTCCCGTCCAGCCCCCAGGCAATGGTCGTGACCAGTCCGTTCTTGGAAAACACCGGCGTCTCCCCCGTATTCATCAGAAGGAAACATCCTGTTCCATATGTATTCTTCGCTTCTCCCGGGGTAAAACAGGTCTGCCCGAACAACGCTGCCTGCTGGTCCCCTGCTGCCCCTGCGATCGGGATCGGTCCTCCCAGGAAAGATGGATCCGCCTCCCCGTAGATGCAGCTTGACGGTTTCGGCTCCGGAAGCATGCACTTCGGGATATCAAGTTCCTCCAGGATCTCATCATCCCACTCCAGCGTATTGATATTGAACAGCATGGTCCTGGAAGCATTGGAGTAATCCGTCACATGGACCGCACCCTTTGTCAGTTTCCAGATCAGCCAGGTCTCAACCGTTCCAAAAAGAAGTACTCCGTTTTCCGCCTTCTCCCTGGCTCCCGGCACATTGTCAAGGATCCACTTGATCTTTGTCGCGGAAAAGTATGCATCGATCACCAGGCCTGTCTTTGCCCGGAATTTCTCCGTGACCCCTTTCTCCACCAGGGAATCACAGTATTCGGAGGTCCTGCGGCACTGCCAGACGATCGCATTGTACACCGGCTCTCCTGTGTTCTTATCCCAGACGATTGCCGTCTCCCGCTGATTCGTGATCCCGATCGCCGCAATGTCCTCGGCGGAAGCCCCGATCATGTTCATCGCCTCCACCGCAACGCCGAGCTGGCTCGCCCAGATCTCATCCGCATCGTGTTCTACCCAGCCGGGTTTCGGAAAATGCTGCTTGAATTCCCTCTGTGCCACACTGCACATTTCTCCCTTCTCATTGAACAGGATACATCGGTTGCTCGTTGTCCCCGCGTCCAGTGCCATCACATACTTTCCCATTTTTCAGTTCCTCCTTTGGTTTCCGGCGTTCCGCCGTTGTCTATTTTCAGCGCCCGGCTTCCGGTACGCCTAACTACTGCATCGTCCGCCTCCGGTGCGCTTAAATCCTGCATTGCCGTCTTACATCGTCCACACAGCCTGATTCGTCGAGGATACACAGACAGCACCGGCGGAAAGCGCCGCCATGACAGACTTTTTATCCGTAATGAGCCCACCGGCGATGATCGGTGTCCGCGATGACTGGCAGACCTTCCTGATAATCTCCGGCATCAGCCCCGGAAGGACTTCGATCACATCCGGTCTTACTCCATTCTGGGTTGACCGGATATTCTCCAGTGCCATGGAATCGATCAGAAAATATCTCATCACAGTGAAAATCCCCAGTTCTCTTCCCCTTTTGACCAGCGATGGTTTTGTTGAGATGATACCGTCCGCTCCGGTATTGTTCTTTATATAGTCGACCGCTATCTCTCTGGACCCCAGTCCGTTGATCAGATCCACATGGACGACCGCCAGCTTCTCCGCTGCTTTCACTTTCCCGACGATATCAGGTATGTTCAGGATATCCCCAAACAGGATGAACACTACTTTGATGTCCTCAAGCTGACAGCATTTTTCCAGCCCTTCCATATCTTTTACCGCGGCGATCACCGGATTGCTCTCAAGCATGTCATAAAATCTCTGGTCCATTGTAATCCTCTCTCCTCTGTACTTTTATGCCGAGGGAACGGCTCCGTCTGTCCCGCTCCATCTTTCCAAAAAAAGGGAGAGCAGAACAAAACAACATTTCTGTTGTCCTGTTGCTCTCCCGTCTCAGCTACATCTCTTAAATTGGTTAAAGTTTACCATATTGCACAATATTTTACAAGAGATTTCCGGCAAAAAGGATAGAATTGACTAAACTCAAAACTGCTGTTCCCCTCATAACATCTTAAAATGTAATGACCGCTTTCATTACATCCTGAGGATGCTCCCGGATCGTATCAAATGCTTTCTGGATCTCGTCATATTTAAAAATATGGGTCACAAATTTTTCCGGATGAAGCTGTCCTTTCTCCAGCCCTTCGATCACTTCGTCAAAACAATCACAGTTCAGCCTTGATCCAACGATCGTCAGCTCTTTCTTGGTAATATCTGCCATCGTGATGCTTGACGGCTGATCCTTCAAGCCAAGTACAATGACTCTTCCTGCCGGGCAGGCAAGCTTCACAGCCTGCTCAAAAGATGCGGGGGTGCAGACCGTGTCTGCGATAACAGGTATCCCCTCACCCTCCGTAAAATCACTGATCATTTCGTCCAGGTCCTGTTCTGAGACGAGTACGGTCCTGTCAGCTCCCATCTGGCGGGCCTTTTCCAGTCTTGACTCCACCAGATCTGTCATCATGACTTCTGCCCCGTTCTTTTTTGCGACCTGCATGATCGCGATTCCGATAGGTCCGCTTCCCATTATAAGGACTTTATCTCCTTTTTTAATAGCTCCCCGCCGGTTTACTTCCACGCCGATCGTAAAAGGTTCTACCACACTGAGCATGTTTTCTGGAAAATCTTTATTGAATTTATGTACATTTTTTTCATGAACGCACACATATTCGCACATTCCGCCATCCCTGTGTACTCCCATCACCTCAAGATCACGGCATACATTGTGGCGCCCGATCCGGCACGCATAACAGTGCCCGCAGCTCATCACCGGATCCACTGCCACTTTGTCCCCAATCTTTACCTTGGACACACTGTTTCCTGTGGCTGTAACGATTCCACCAAATTCATGTCCGATCAGTCTCGGATACGTTGCCAGGGAGTTTGTCCCATTCCAGATGCCAATATCCGACCCACAGATCCCTGCGGAAGTAACCTTGATCTTCACATCCGTTTCAGACATGATCTCCGGCTCTTCGACATCTTCTATCACAATCTCAAATGGTTTCGGCACTTTGATCGCTTTCATCTTTTCTCCTCCTCTCCCACAATACCGGCGCCTTCAGAAGCCCCGTCTCTTTGAGCTGATATTCATATGACCAGTCCTCGCCTTCTGTACGCCATGCATTGGGATCAAAATAAATCTCTTTCTCATCGCAGTCATGGAACGCACCAAACGTATTCACCCGGCTTCCAAAGCTCCGTATCTCAATGTTGTGTTTCCCAGACTGCTTTATCATAAATGGCACTCTGTAAGGAGCGCCGATGACATTTCCTTTCTTTTCTCCGTCTATCCTCACTTCCAACAGCGGAGCCCGGTATTTTGACACCTCGATCATGTATTCTCCGGCTTCCAGATCGACCTGCGTCCTGTAGTCCGCATTCCCCCCGTAGAAAGGCATTCCCTGCTCGGTAAGACTCCCCCAGAAATTTCTGACATTTCTGTCTTCTTTCCGGAAAAGAACTGTTCTGCTTCCGGACACACGTACATCAAATTCACCCAGGATATAGCAGGCTTCCAGATTTACTTTCCTGTGGAAAGCATACCTTATCCTCAATTCATGTGATCCTTCTGTAAGATCCGGCAGACGGATCACCTTGATACAGGGATCAACATAAAATTCTTCTCCTTTCTCTACAGATACTGTATTTCCATCCAGCCATATCTCTGCCGCTTCGATCGATTCCAGCCCCAGTGAAGCACCCTTTATCTCATCTTCACAGGCAATGGTGTAGATCAGTTCGATCGGACAGGTGTCTTCCGGCTCTTTCTCAGTCCATGGCTGTGCAAGAGCTGCTCTTCTCAGAGGGAGCCCCAGCTTCTCTCTCAGCAGATTGTCAACGCGAAGTATCTCCTCCGGTCCTTCTGCCTGCGCTTCATTCAGATCATTCGATCGTTCCGTTCCAAACCGGTACATAGGCATGTCAAGGACCAGCACATTTGGTTCTTCCCTTGTTATCTGCACCGGAGCCGTAAACAGATTTCTGCGGACCCACCCGTCATCCGTAACCGCAGATACTCCGCCTGCCCGGTTCTCTTTTTCTCTGTCTGCCGGTTTCAGATACAAAAGGAGGCTGTCATGCTCGTACAAGCGCCGATACATATATGTTTTCCCGCATCTCCTGCATACTTCTGCGCGCTCCGCAGTTCCATCCATCGTATTCAGTACCGTCACATCCCAGCTTCCCCGAAATTCAATCCCGATATCATCCGGGAGTGCCAGATCGGGATTATCCTGCGGTCTTCCATTCGCTATAAACACCCACCTGGAATCTCCCTCTTCTCTTATCTGGCAGAGGTGTTTCTCTGTCCGCTCACCATTCCAGTTCTTTTTATGGTTTGGTTTCTTCAGATGCTTGTCACCGTAAAATCGTATTTCCACTGTCCGGAACTCTTCCAGTTTCTCCAGAAGATCGTATTTAGAAAATTCGATAGACACGCACCTCTGTGCCAGTTCTTCTCCCCTCCTGTCTTCAGCTGCGTCAATATATGCAGGAGCTTTGCCCATAAAAATGATCTTCTTTCCAAGTTTTTTCATTTCCTCCAGGATCTTCAGAGTCGTACTTCTCAGAGTAAGGCATCCCGGAATGACCACTGCATCGTAATCCATCTCTCCGACTTTTTTCCCATCCCACTGATCCGGGAGAAGGCTTTCAGACAGATAATCAAAATCCAGATTATTAAACAGCAGCCATTCTGTCACATTACGGAATCTTTCATCCAGCTCCTGTCTTCTCTGTCCGGTCTGCTCGTTCGGTCCAAACAGGATCCAACAGGACTCTACAGGGTGGACCACACCGATCCTCACTGCCGGTCGACCCCTCCGAAGCGCGGTATTTACTCTTGCAAAATGCGTCTCGATCACACCATACTCCCGGTACCATGGAGACTGAAAGCCGATCGCCGCTGGGTAATCCCGCTTTGCTTCTCCGCCCATACTCATCCAGTTGAGATGGTGGACCCGATGAGTGATGCCAAGCGCCGCCTGCCAGTCGCCTTGAAGCTTATGGCGGCGAAAGTCAAAATCCCAGTTTGTCACGCCGTACAGTTCACTCACAACGCCATCTGTTCCATACTGGTGGCAGATACTCTCCGCCTGTTTTGCTGTCGTGTACTCCCGGGCATCGCAGAGCATATCGATCCCCGGAAGTGAAAAGCCTCTCAGGCTTCGCATCACCTCTCCGATCGCCTGTGTCTGTGACTGTAGTGTCGGTTCTTCCATCATATGTCCGGCAAGACGTATTCCGTTTTTCCTGCACCATTCTCCCACCTGATCTGAAAATGCACTGGCAAACCTCTCCGTCACGTGGTCGTGATACCAGTATCTGTATTTAGATATTTTGCCCTCCGGAAGCTCCCACAGGATTTCCGGGATATGTTCCATCAGGTCTTCTCCATACTTTTCCTGATAAGTCTGAGGCAGATCATCGGTAAAGGGGAGCATGATCTCCTCCTCTGATATGGCCGTTCCAAGCTGATGTTTCCTCCCGAACTGAGGCTCATCCGTAAAAACAGACGGAATCGTCTCTCCAAACTCATCCCCTACTTCCTTCTTGTATTTTTCATGGGTCACTTCCAGAAAATACCGGACAGCCTCAGGGTTCATAGAGTCTACATATGACTGGTTATTAAACCACGGGCTGTCATGAGCGATCTCAAGGTAAACATACCAGATTTTTTCTCCTGTGCGCACGGGCGAATCTTCCCTGCATCGTTCGTAGGAAACCAGTTCACCGTTCTTTCCCAGCCTGACATAATACGCTGCAAGAAATCTTCCGTTTCCCTGGGGCGATGCCGAAGCCATGGAATCTGATGTTCTGTCTGTATATCTCTTTGTCCCTTTCTTGTAAGGGGTGATCAGTATATTGCGGCTTCTGAATTCCGGACGGCAGGTCACCCTTCCTCCCCCATATCCGGATGGCCAGCGGTCTTCATCATAGAGACATGCGTATAGTCCTTTGTCTTTCGCTGTAAAGACTGCCCTTTTTACGCATTCCATGTATTCCTTGCCCATGTATTCCGTATCCAGTCCGACACGGGTATGGATATAGAATCCTCCCATCCCCATCTCTTTGAACTGCTCGACCTGTCCTTCCACCACATAAGGATCAAGCTTTGTATTCCATGACCAGAAGGGGGTGCCTCTGTATTCTTTTCCCGGATCACTAAACACCTCCATAAACCCTTCTGGAAGACTTCTTTCTCTCATTATCTATACTCCTATCCTTTCACAGCTCCTGCGGTTATAGAACGCACAAATGTCTTCTGAGCAAACAGATAAATGATCACAAACACCATTGCGCTTACAGTGAGTGCGGCAAAAACCGGGGTATACCCGATCGTTGCGATCTTGTCTCTGATCACTGCGATCCCTACGGACAGCGTGTATCTGGATGTATCACTGATAGAAACCAGCGCCCACATATACTCATTCCATGCATTCATGCCTCCCAGGATCGCCAGTGTCACCAGCATCGGTTTTACCAGAGGGACCATGATCTTCCACAGGATCCGGAATGTCCCGCATCCGTCGATCTTCGCAGATTCAATGATCTCATCTGGTATATTGTCCATATATCCTTTGATCAGGATCAGCCCCAGAGGTGCAAACCCCTGGTAATAGGGAAATACGATAGCAGCCAGAGTATTCTGGATATCCAGGTTTACGATCTGCAGATACATCGGGAGCAGGATGATCGGAGTTGGGATCAGCATATTTATAAGGATCATATAATAGAAGAATTTTTTAAATTTCATCTTCAACTTAGAAAATGCGTATCCCAGACAGGTCACAAGGATCAGGTCTACCGCCAGTGTAGCCACGGTATTTACAACCGTATTTTTCATATAAAGCGCAAGGTTCGCTTCCTGAAATGCGGTGACATAGTTATCGAGATTAAACGATGCTGGCAGCGTCCATATGCTCTGCAGAAACTGCCCTTCCGTCTTGAAAGACTGAATGATCACCCATAAAAGCGGATAAATTGAGATGCATGCGACAAGAAGCATGATCAAAAATGTGATAAATGATGTTCCGCCGTTTTCCTCGTTCCTTTTCCTGCCTGCTTTTCTGTTCATTGTCTTGATCACAGCACTACTCATCGTTCTTCCCTCCTGCCTTTTTAACCAGCTGCAGAATAATGGTGATACCGATCATCACGACCATCATGATAATGGACGCTGCTGTCGCTGGTCCGAATTTCTGGGACATAAACGCATTAGAATACACATAGGATGTCAGTACGTCGGAAGCTCCTCCCGGTCCTCCCTGTGTCATTACCCATACCATATCAAATGCTCTCAGATCGTTAGTAACGGTAAGGATTCCCAACGTCACAAACGTAGGGATCATATGGGGGATAATGATAAACTTCAGTCTCTGGAACTGGGATGCACCATCCATCTCCGCCGCCTCGAGCTGGTCTTTCGGAAGCGTCATGATATTGGCATAACAGATCAGCATATTAAACGGGATCGTTCGCCAGATCCATGTCACGATGATAGCCGGCAGAGCTGTACTGACCTGAGACAGCCAGGGCTGTGCAAGATTTCCCAGCCCAATCATTTCCAGGATCTGGTTCAGCGGTCCGATCGTCGGATCATATATAATCCTCCAGATACAGCCGATCACGACCATGGATATTAAGTACGGGATGAAAAGAGCTGTATTGAAAAATCTTTTCCAGCGTATCCCCTTAAATAAAATATAAGCAAGGATAAATCCGATCGTTATTGAAAAGATCAGATCACATCCGATCAATTTAAATGTATTGCCAAATGCCCGGTAAAACTGCTCGTCCTGCAGCACATCAATATAGTTTTTCAGTCCCACATAATTTGTCATTTCCCCGTATCCCTTATATTTATAGAGACTGATACGGAATGCATTTGCAAAAGGAATGAACAGGAAAATGACCAGTATCGCTATCGTGGGGAGTATCAGTATATAAGCAGGTATGCTTTCTTTCAGTTCCTGAAGCAGTCCTGTCTTCTTTTTTTTCTTCAAAATGATTTCCTCCTGACCGATCTTCTATGCCTTTTAGGCAGAAAAAGGGCGGCTCGCCGCTTTTTGGCAGCCGCCCTGTCTTCAGTTCCTATTTATCTTCCAGATATGAATCATACATATCCTGCAGTTCTGTCGTCACGTTATCCAGAGTCATCTCACCGAGAAGATAATTGGGGATCAGGTTTTCCTTGAACTCTGTATTGATCTCTGTAGAGATCGTTGTCGGAACAAATGTTTCCGGGCAGAATCCGTTCTCTGCTGCAGCGTTGTATCCTGCAAGGATCTCATCCAGTTCCGGATCTCTTTCAACATTGACAAGTCCCGAACTTGAATACTGGAGACCTTCATCTGTCTCAAAATTCGTCTTGGACGTGAGGTACTGTACCAATTTTACGGCCGCTTCCGGATTCTCTGTATCGGCACTTACCGCAAAGATGTTGCTCGCACCTCCCAGCGTCCTTGACGGAAGTCCTGCTGCTCCCGGAAGCACATAGGTTCCCAGTTCCATCGTATCCGGAGCGTTTTCCATGATGTATTCCAATTTATCCGGAGCGATCAGCACCTGAGCCAGTTCTCCCTGGATAAAGAGCTGTGCTGTCGTATCAAGGTCAGATGTCATAAAGTTTTCCGGGAAATATCCTTTATCCCAAAGTTCCTTGTACATCTCAAGTCCCTGCTGCACGGACTCTGTCTTGAATGTCATCTCACCGCTCTCAAAGGTTTTGTCCTGCTCTTCGATCTCATCCCGGCAGTACTGATCCCAAAGCAGTCTCGGCATCCAGTCGATACAGGTGTTTGACTGTACAGAAAGTGCTGTATAACCGGCATTCTTAAGCGCTTCGCAGTTTGCCAGAAAGTCTTCCCACGTTTCCGGTACGGACAGTCCCAGTTCACTGTACAATGCTTTGTCGTACATAACAGCTACCGTAGTCATCGTGAACGGTACTCCGTAGTCATATGACTCCATTTCCCCGCATCCACTCTGCACGATTCCCTGAAGGTTTTCCAGCAGCGCCGGCACAAAAGTGTCTCTCCATGTGGAGTCTCCTTCATAATTGTCCCCGTCCAGATACTCCGAAATGTCAAGCAGAAGACCTTCGTTAATCTGATCGCAGTAGTAACCTGACTGAGTCCAGAAAACATCCGGTACTTCATTGGATGATGCAAGGGCGGCAAATTTTGCGGAATAGTTCCCGGAATCCACGTAGTCAAAATCAACTTCGATATCCGGATTTGCCTCCTCAAATGCATTGATCATGTCTTCGTCCACCAGTTCCATTGCAGAAAGGAAACGGATCGTTGTTTTCTCACTGCCTCCTTCATCCTGTGTTTCTCCTGAACTGCATCCTGCCAGTATCCCGCCAACCATGGAAGCCGCCAGCAGGACTGAGATTACTTTCTTTTTCATCTTTTCCTCTCCTTTTCTCTTTTTGTTTTCTTTATCTTTGTTGATTTTATTCTAGCACAGGGCAAGTGGACTTTTCTTTGAACCCATGGTATACTTTTCTTAGATTTTTTTGGAAGGTTGGTCTCATGAAGTTACGGAAGAAACTGTTTATCATACTTTTATTTATGGCGCTGCTGCCAACAGTGTGTATCACTGCGGTCTCCTATTACCGTTACCAGCAAACATCTCAGCAGCAGATGCAGGAATACTCGGAAAATCTTTTTTCTAAGGCTGTACAGCAGGCAAACTCCACTCTCACAGAGTTGGAAAATGCTACTAATCTTTTCAGTTCCTATTCATCCGGTGACTATTCTCTTACTCAGAATCTGCGTCCTTTTTCAAGCGAAAACGCTTCACCCGATGAACTGTCTGTCTTCAGGACTCAACAAAACATCCGCTATCTGTGCCAAAATATCATCAACACCTATGATTTCATCTACGGTATTTATATTTTTACCCCTTCCGGCATTAATTTTACATATGAAAACACACAAAATGTACGAATGAAATATTCCTATACTCCAGAAAACAGCGACTGGTATGAAAAAACACTAGAGTATTCCGGGAACCTTTATATCAGCGACATCTCAGTCCATGATGACATTTTCCAGAGTTCTGAGACAAGCTTTTTTATTTCAAAGAGCCTGTATGACATTTACGCTTCCGAAAATCTCGGAATCCTGCTCATCAACTGCGATCCATCTGCTGTTGATCTCAGTCCGCTGAACACTATCCCAGAAGTCACTTCGCTCATTATCGCTGATACCAGCCGTGACGAAGTGATCTATTCCACCCCCTCGGACAGAGCGCTCCCTGCACTGGATGAGATAAAAGAAAATGCTGCGTATTCCATGAACCTCGGTCTTCCGTCCCTGACTCTCTATACTCTGGTAGACTATAGCCGGCTTTGGCAGGAATTCAGCATGACCGGCATTATCCTGATCTTTATTTCCGCCGCCTGCATTGTTATCGGTGTGATATTAGCTTTCTATTTCTCGAAAACTGTAACAAAGCCTATTGAACATCTAAGCCGTAAAATGTCCAAACAGAATGGAGAAAATCTTTCCCCATCCACCCAATATCTGGATCGTACAGATGAGATTGGCGTCCTGTATAACGAATATAACTCCATGATCGAAGCCCTTGACACTGCCATCAAGACCAACTATCAAAACAAACTGATCTCTCTCGATGCGCAGATGAAATCCCTGGAAGCAAGGATCAACTCTCACTTTCTTTTTAATACGCTGGAAGCGATCAACAGTATCGCCAGCATCGAGGGAAGCAAAAGGATCACCACCATGGCAATGTCGCTTGGCAATATGTTCCGATACGCGATCAAGACCCAGAGCGAACTGGTAACACTTCAGGATGAGATCGATCATATCATGGATTACATCTCCATCCAGCAGATCCGCTTCAGCAACCGCTTCGTCTTTCGCCTGTCTGTCCCTGAGCAGATGCGAAATTTGAAAGTTTTAAAACTGATCCTCCAGCCCATTGTAGAGAATTCCTTTTCTCACGGGCTTCAGAACTGTCAATACGGTCATCGTATCCATGTGTATGGATTTTTACGTGAGGACTATTTTCTGATCTATATCGTGGATGATGGGAAAGGGATGTTTCCTGAGCAGCTCATGGAGCTGAATGAATCTCTGTTGGAGGAACCTGAATTTAAAGAACTTGGACATAGGACCAATCAGAGCATCGGACTCAAAAATATCAATACAAGGATAGAACTTTATTACGGAAAAGGCTACGGTCTTTCCGTTCAAAGCAGATATGGAACAGGAACCATGATTCGGATCAAACTGCCATGTCTGGATAAATAGCAGATAACATCACAGGAGGGACTTCAATGTATAACTATATCATCGTAGACGACGAACCGCTTATCAGAGAAGGAACGTTGAAAAAACTCGAACCGCTTTCCAGCCAGATCTGCTGCGTCGGTGAAGCGGACAACGGCATACAGGCAATTGAGCTGATCAAAGAACTTCATCCGTCACTTGTAATACTGGATATGGAGATGCCTGTCATGGACGGGACACAGCTCCTCACCTATCTGTCGGAAAACTATCCAACTCTCCAATTGATCGTCATCAGCGGCTATAAAAATTTTGATTACATAAAACATGCGATTTCTGCAAAAGTAATTGATTATATCCTGAAGCCTTTCACAGATGAGCAGATCCAGGAAACCGTCCTGGAAGCAATTTCGCGCCTTCAGGAATCCGAATCAATTGACGCCAAGATCCGTCTGAGCGAAGAACAGCGTGAAATGGCATATTATGAACATGATATACAGCTGCTCCAGAATCTGATCCTTGGATATGCCGTTGCCGAAAACTCTCTCAGTTCTCAGCAGCTCTCTTTCATCCGACAGGCACGGCACATTTTCCTGGCGGTAGTTTATTCTGCCTCTCAGCTCGATGCCTTTTCTCCGGGGCAGCATCTTGCTGAATTGGGCTTTCTGGATTTTTCCCTATATCTGTCTCATCCCACCAATACTCAGCTCGCATTTTTTATTCTTTGCCCGCCCCGGGATGCAGCGCTGCCGGCTCAGACCTTTTTTGTAAAATTTGCCGAGGAGATCATCTCTTATTTCAATACATATAATGCGACTACTTATTGGGGGCTGAGTAGTCCCTGCCCGTCGTTAGAGCAGCTGCACACTGCTTATGAGGAGGCGTGTACCGCACTAAATTCTATGCCTGTAACAGACGCCGGATCACATTATTATTCCCGAACAGCAGGCTCTGTCACTGACATCCGTGAGATCACCTGGACGAAAAAAGACGAATTTCTTTATCGCCTTGAAGCAGGCATGACAGAAGACGTATATCGCCTTCTCCTTGAACTTCAGGAGTATTATTCTTCCATCGACGGTCTCTCACTGGCGGACATTAAATATCATTACCATCAGCTGACGGATGAATGTCTGTTGATCCTCAAACAATATCTGAACCAGAGCACGCCGTCACAGAGCATGCAGAACATCGTTCAGGAAATGTTCTCTCCCGCTGAGCTGCACCATTATTATAAACGTTTCTTTGGAAATTTGTCAGAAATGCTGCGCCCTCAAAGTGTCTATGCAGTTGACGACACCATAGAGCGAATGAAGATATATACCCAAAGGAATTTCCAGAAGAACCTGACTGTTGAGTTCCTGTCCTCCCTGTTCTATATGAACAGCAGCTATCTCAGCCATCTTTTTAAAAAGCAGACAGGACAAAAATACGCCCAGTATCTTAACTCTGTCAGGATCCAAAAAGCAAAGGAGCTGCTTGCTTCTTCCGACAGGAAGCTCTATCAGATTGCTAAGGCAGTCGGCTATGACAACAGTAAATATTTCTTCCGGGTATTCAAAAAATGGGAAGGGATGACACCGGAACAATACCGTGCTTTAAAGAAATCTTAGTATCATATCGCCAAAGAGGAAGATGCTTCAATACAGACATCTTCCTGCGAACAAGATTGCTCCCATGGTGGGAATACAGGATGTGAATTATTTTTACCGCCTCTTCAAGAGCCGGGTCGGAGTCTCCACCAATGACTTCAGGAAGGGCTGACCTCGTCCTGAAGCAGGCTCACTGCGATCTCCCGTGCCCTCACGCTTGATATATCAGCACCTTCTGTCTCTCCCAGGTGAACACAATAGTAAAGTCTTCTGCCCTCCACATCGGCGAATCCTGTAAACCAGGCGTCCACAGTGGCTTCCGCTGTCGCTCCCTGGCCGGTCTTTCCGTAAATGGAGAGTCTTTCTCTGTCCTGGTCCTCGACCAGCATGACCTCTTTCAGCCGTTCCTGTGTCTCCTGAGAATATTGAGAATCCTCTCCAAAGATCCTCTCCATCACTTCCGTCTGCTCTTTCGGTGAGATCAGCAGTGATGATTCGATCCAGAAGCCGGTCAATGCCGGGTTGCCACTGTTGGTGTTCAGGGATCCTTCCCAGTCAGAGATATCGCAGTTTCCGTACTTGAGCTCAGAAAGTCCGCTTTGCATCCGTTCTGTACCGATCTCATCGATAACCTGCCGGAAGTACCAGACACAGGAAGTCCTGAACGCATCTGCAAAACCAATATCCCGGTTCCAGTTCTCATTCCAGAAGACCTCTCCGCTCCAGGGACGGACCGCATCGTCGGATGGAATGATCCCCTCCTCCAGCCCGATGGCAGAAGAGATGATCTTGAAAGTTGAACAAGGGGATCTTCTCGTCTGCGCCTCCTCCATATTATAGATCTGATACCGGTTTTCCGCAGGATCATACAGGACAGCTGATCCGTTCATTCCTCCAAAATACTCTGACCAGCCCGTTTCCTCTATGACCGGATCATCATTCGCCTCCTGGTCCGCCCGGGGGATCGTGTTCTCCAAGGATCCTGCGTTCTCAGAACCTTTATCCGCGTCTGCTGATACTCCTGTTTCAGGACCTGCTTTATCCGGATCATTATTTTCTTTCTGACAGCCGCTGAACATCATAACAGCTGCGGCTGTCAGAATACATACTGTTACAGTTGCCCTTTTCATTATTTTCCCTCCATTTTCTTACACATGTAATAGTTATATATTACATGCGTAAGATCAGTCTGTCAAGTATTATCACAGAACACCTCTTCTAAAAAACAGCTCTTTCTCTGCCGCTTTGCATTCTGATCTAATACCTGTGCAAACCGCCTTCCATGACCGCGACCACAAAGCCCGATGTAATTGCTATCTGTTCAGCCTGTACCCGGCGCCCCACACCGTCTCAATGATCTTCGGGTTTCTCGCGTCATCTTCGATCTTTTCTCTCAGGCGGTTGATATGGACGGACACAGTGGCAGCATCTGCGACATACTCATACCCCCAGATTTTTTCAAACAGTTCTTCCTTTGAAAAAACGATATTCGGATTTTCTGCCAGGAACCGCAGCAGTTCAAACTCCCGGTTCGGAAGTTTGAGTTCAGTGCTTCCTTTCCACACCCGCCATGTCTTCGGTTCGATCGTCACGTCCCGGACTCTGATCCTGTCATCGTCTTCCTTTTCGTTTCTTTCTCTGCCTGATGTCAAACGGGCATAACGCTTCAGATGGGGGCGTACTCTTGCCACAAGCTGAGAGGGGTCAAAGGGCTTCGTGATATAATCGTCTGCGCCAAGTCCCAGCCCGCGGATCACATCCACCGCTTCGGCACGTGCAGTTACCATCAGGATGGGGATGTCGATCTCATCCCGAACCTTGCGGCATATCTCATATCCGCTGCATCCGGGAAGCATAATATCAAGAAGGAGCAGGTCATACTCTTCCGCTTCCAATTCAGGGATCACCCGTGTTCCGTCCTCTACAAGCACAGTCTCATAGCCGTTGCTTTCCAGATAATCCCGCTCCAGTTCCGCGATCTTCCTGTCATCCTCTACGATCAGTATCTTTGCCATCTTAGTTAATACCTCCTGCTCATACTCTATATGGATTCCGTACAATTTCCTGTTTTAGGGAAATGCAGCATGATCTTTAATCCGCCTTCATTTTCCGCCCGTACACTTCCGTTATGCTTTTCCATGATGTATTTCACAACATAAAGACCCACTCCGCTGCCCTTCATCTGTCTCGCCTCGTCGCAGCGGTAAAACCTTTCGAACACCCTTTCCAGCTTTTCCTGGGGCACGCCTTTTCCATTGTCCTTCCAGGCAAAGATCACTTCGTCTTCCGTCTCTTTTATGGATATATCGATCTGCACCGGCATCACCCCGCCATATTTTATACTGTTCTCCAGCAGATTATCAAAGATTCTTCTCACCTGTTCTATATCCAGGCTGATCTCCGTAAAATACGGTCTCTCCATCTGCATGTGAAACTCCATCTTATCCGGATCCGCAGTCATCTCTTTCTGCGCTACATACGCAGCCGTATATTCTCCCAGATCCGCTTTTACCATATGAAATGGCATCTGCCCGCTCTCCATCCGGGAAAAATCAAACAGCTTCGTCAGAAGGACATTCATCTCTTTCGTAGATTCATAAGCCGTCTGCAGATACATCCGCTTTTTTTCGTCCGTATCTGCCACTCCGTCCAGAACCCCTTTGATATACCCCTGTATCGATGTAAGAGGAGTACGCAGGTCATGGGAGATCCCTGTGACCATATCCGTTCTCGCCTGTTCTGTCTTTGCCTTCTGTTCCTCGTCATCCAGTATAGTCTGCTGCATATCATTAAACGTCTGGCACACATGCTCAAATTCCGTCTCGCCGTGATAGTCTATCTTTTCATTCATATTTCCGCTCTTGATCCGTTCCGCTCCCGCTACCAGCAGTTCTACCGGCTCCATCACCATCCGGTTCATCTTCCGGGTAATGAAAGCCGCCAGGATCATCAGGATGATGATCGCGCCGAACCCGGCCAGGAGTGCAGTGATCACAAATGCATAAAAAGAACTGTTTAATGAAGAAGCGATCCAGTTTTCCTCCGGGAAATGCACTGCCACAAGATAAGCCTTCTCCTCCCCCAGATGCTTCCCTACGATGGTCGCTTTCTGAAAAGAGCAGATTCCCGTCTGTCCGCTGTCATCCACGCTCTTCCCAAAGAATCCGGCCACATCATGCATATGCTCTCCCATATATCCTGCTATGATATTTCCATCCGCGATCACAGCAGCGTGGTAATCCCACTGCTGCACCTCCGCCTGGACCTGATCCACGATACTTTCTATGACATTTACTTCTCCGTCAGCTTCTCCGGAATTCCATCCTGCGCTGGCCTGCTCCACAACCTTTGACACTTCTCCTGCATGTTCTTCGATCCGTGTCCCGCTGATCGCATAGAGCTGGTCTTCCAATGCATCCTCAAACACGACCAGAACACCAAGGATGATCAACATCAAAGAAAACAGTGCTGCAAACAGGATCGTCATGTTAGAACGGAACATCCGTTTCTTTAAAGACATACAAGTCACCTCTTTCTCCCAGATCTTCCCTCTCCATCATACACTATTTTTGGTTTTTTTCCTGAACGATTCCTTCTGTCTATTCATAATTGAAATTAGAGTATCATGAGGAGCTAAATATTCTAGTATGATTTGTTAAATAATTCTTAAACTCTCTTACGTCCTTTAAAAATGGAAAAACCCGACAGTAAAATAAAATTCACCATCGGGCAACTTATAAAAAATAAAACCTGTAAACATTATATTTACAGGCTTTGAGACCTCCCCCTGTTGTCATTGTGAGTTCTGTTCATATTGTAGCAATAACAGAAACATCACATTTTCAGCAGTATTTAATGGGAGAAAAAATATAAAATTTGAAAGATAGGTGCGTAAGTTTGCCCCTTTTTTGCCCCCGAAGATGATACGATATTTCCCCCGGAGCTAAAGCCCCGGGGATATTTTTATGCGATCCAAGCCTGCAGCTTGTCCACAGCGTTTTTCTTGTCTCCTGCATATCCATCCATTCCAGATCCAGTCTCATTATCTCTCTGCTCCGGATAGTAGCCAGACTTGCCTTTTACAGATACTTTATATTTTGCGTATTTGTAATTGTATCCGGACGGCGTATTGTAATACAGTTCAACTGCCAGAATCTCAGAGCCGTCACCGATCACGCCGTTTGCCAGATCCTTTTTGTTGTAGCTGTTTTTGAATGTAATATACGGAAGCCATCCGCTTTTTCGTGTATACGCCCTTGCTTTCAGCGATCCCTTTGTAACGCGGAATCCGAGATATGTGATCGGAACATCGTTGCCTTTTCCCGCCCAGTCTGTCACATTTTTGACTTCCGGCCACCATTTTCCTCCAGCATAAGCGGAATAGTACAGATCAACGTTCCCAAGGTCTTTCTTTGCGTTTGATGATCCCCCGGAAGTATTTGAGCCTGTATTTGCTCCTGAAGAACTTCCAGTGATCTCCTTCGGGAAGTCACGATAGCAGTGGTTCATATCAACACGACCGGAGATTCCAGAAACGGATCCGTCTGATGTATACTGCCACATATCAACTCCATCCATTCCGAGTGTATCATTGTAACGCGCGATCCATTTTGTGTATGTGTTTCCCAGAGAGTTCAGGTAATTGTCCCACCATGATTTATTACAGTATATTCCCGCCCAGTATCCGGCGGCTTCAATTGCTTCGCAAAAGATCTTCGCACGCTCAACCGCTCCGGATTCAGTTCCGTGTTCTTCCAGATCATAATACACGGGGTATGACAGTTTATAGCCTTTTACAAGGCGTAGCACATGCTCTGCTTCTGACTTTGCCTGTGCATCCGACTTTGCATAAGAATACAGGTAAGTTCCAAATGGAATTCCTAACCTTGTACACTCGTCTGCGTTCCTTTTCCACTGTTTATCATCCTGACTCGTAATGTTATCACCATAACCACAGCGGAGGATCGCCCCCTCCACTCCTGCGGCTTTTACCTTTTCCCAGTCGATTGTACCATTGTGATAACTTACATCAATCACTTTCTTTGTTGCCATGTCCTTCTCCTTTCCGTTGCGACGTCGCAATATTAAAAGAGGGCGATCACTCGCCCCCTCGATCTACTCTGTTTTATTGATCTGCTTAATAATCTGGTTCACATATGTACTCAATCCAGCGACTAAGATTCCCTGCACAATCGCCGTAAAAATCGCCATCGCAATATCCTGCCCCGTGGACAAGGGGCCTGTGGCAAGAACCCACACTGCGCAGAGGATGATTCCTACTCCTCCGAGGATCAGCGGGATATACTTATCTGCCACCGCCTCCGCCTTCTTGAGTCCCATCCCGATAAAGTACAGGACGATTGCCACGACGATAAGTTCCGGTTTTACATAGTTCATAATCTGCTCCATAGTTACTCCTCCATATCGTGCGCCTGC
>DWVT01000189.1 GCA_019120075.1 Candidatus Mediterraneibacter excrementigallinarum | reverse complement strand
AGAAAATGCAAAAAGTCCGAGGAAGATCAGGCTCAGTACGATGCAGATCATTGCTCTGGGATTTTTCGGTGTGATCTTTCTAGGAGGAGTCATTCTCTGGCTTCCGGTATGCAACCAGAAGCCGATCGGATTTGTGGATGCTCTTTTTACATCCGTGACTTCCGTGTGCGTGACAGGGCTGGTCACGGTGGTGCCGGCGGAGCAGTTTACGCTTTTTGGAAAGATCATGGTCCTGATTCTGATACAGATCGGAGGTCTGGGCGTGATCGCCTGCACGACTGCCTTTTTCCTCCTGCTCAGAAAGAAGATCACGATGAAGGGAAGGATCCTGATCCAACAGGCATACGGCCTGGATACGCTGTCGGGGATCGTCCGCTTCATCATTCGAATCCTGAAAGGAACATTTCTTGTGGAGGGAATCGGGGCAATCCTTTTTTCAATCCGGTTTGTACCTGAATTTGGACCTGTGAGAGGGATCTGGTATGGAGTGTTCCACTCGGTGTCGGCATTCTGCAATGCCGGGATCGATATCATAGGGGACAGCAGTTTTCTGCGGTATGTGGATTCGCCGCTGATAAATTTTACTACCATGTTTCTTATCGTGATGGGAGGTCTCGGTTTTCCGGTATGGTATGATGTGATCTCCACTGCCAGGCAGGAAGGCGGAAAACATGTGCCCAGGCGAAGGATCTTTACCAGGCTGGGACTTCAAAGTAAGATCGTCCTGACAATGACGGCGTTTCTTATTTTGGCGGGAACTCTGGGCTTCTTTCTTCTGGAATGTCACAATCCGGATACAATGGGAAACCTGAGCGTCCCCGGGAAGGTGATGGCGTCTGCTTTCCAGTCGGTCACGACCCGCACCGCCGGATATGCTTCTGTGTCTCAGGCGGGGCTGACTGACAGTTCCAAGATGCTGGGATGTATCCTTATGTTTATCGGAGGCTCTCCGGCAGGAACGGCAGGCGGGATCAAGACGACTACGACAGCGATGCTGCTGCTGACGGCAGTCTCTGTCCTGAGAGGGCGGAGAGATACAGAGTGCTTCGGCAGACGGATTGAGGCGGGGACCGTGAGATCCGGTATTACGATCATGCTGCTCACGTTTCTTTTCTGGCTCGCAGGTGTGGCGGCGCTCTCTGTATTTGAGCCGGGAACAGATTTCATCGATCTGATGTATGAGGCTTCGTCTGCAATCGGAACGGTGGGGCTTTCCGCAGATCTCACTCCGCATCTTACGACAGCGAGCCACATTGTGCTGATGGTCATGATGTATGCGGGAAGGATCGGCCCGGTGACGATGGCGCTCGTATTTGCGGGCAGAGCGGATAAAAGCGTGCAGTTCCGTGAACTGCCGGAAAAGAAGATCATGCTTGGATAGAAGATCATGCAGGGACAAAAGGAGAAAAGATGATGAACAGACAATTTGCGGTGCTTGGACTTGGAAGCTTCGGATGGAGCGTGGCGCTCACTCTTGAAAAGATGGGCTGCGATGTCCTGGCTGTGGACGATTCTTTTGAGAAGATCCAGGAAATCTCGGAGCAGGTATCCTATGCGGTAAAGGCTGACGTTTCGGATCCGGAGGCCCTCCAGGCGCTCGGCGGAAGAAATCTGGACGGAGCCGTAGTTGCGGTCTCGGAGAATTTTGAAGCCAGTGTTATGGCGACCATGATCTGCAAGGAGATGGGAATACCAAAAGTGCTGGCCAAGGCAAAGGATACACTTCAGGGGACGATATTAAAGAAAGTCGGAGCGGATGCGGTAGTCTACCCGGAGATCGAGATGGGAAGCCGGGTGGCGAAAAACCTGGTGGCACGGGAGTTTACCGACTGGATCGAGCTGTCCGATGATTACAGTCTTGTGGAAGCGGCGGTCCCGAAAAGCTGGGTCGGGAAATGCCTTGCAGAACTGAAGGTGAGGGAGCGGTTTGACGTGAATGTGGTCGGGATCATCCTGAACGGCGAGGTTGACGTGACCTTTGATCCTCAGAAGCCTCTTCCGGCAGAGGGAATTCTGATCCTGATCGGGGCGAACGATGTACTGGAAAAATTTGACGCGAAAGGGAATAAATAATGATCACAAGTACAGGCAATGCACAGGTAAAAGAACTGGTGCGGCTGATGAAAAAGAGAAAAGCGAGAGATGAAGCGGGCGTGTTTCTTGTGGAAGGACCGCGGATGACAGGTGAACTTCTGGAGGATCCGGAATGGAGAGGTCAGATTGAGAAAGTCTGGATGTCGGAGAGTTATGCAAGACGTCATGAGAGCGGAGCGAATGCCGGGGAGAAAGCTACGGCCCTGCCGGATGGATGCAGAACGGAATTGCTCTCTGATGCGGTATTTTCCCATGTCTCGGATACGAAGACGCCCCAGGGGATCCTTGCTGTTGTCCGGAGACGGGAATACAGTATGCAGGATGTTCTGGGGGAAGATCCGGGAAAGGCTCTGGTGGCTGTCCTTGATAATCTGCAGGACCCAGGGAATATGGGGACGATCTTCCGGACCGCGGAGGCGGCCGGGGCGACCGGCATCCTTATGAGCAGCGACTGTGTGGACATCTATAATCCGAAGGTCGTGCGGTCCACCATGGGAGCCCTGCTGCGCATGCCGTTTCTCTGCGAGGACGATCTTCCGGCGGCGCTGGAGGATCTGAAGAAGGCAGGGATCCGTGTGTATGCGGCGCATCTTGAAGGAAAAGAGTTCTATGACCGGGAAGATTACCGGAGGGGAACGGCTTTCCTGATCGGAAATGAGGGAAATGGCCTGCGGGAGGAAACGGCCCGGACCGCAGATTGCATGATCCGGATCCCGATGGAGGGAAAAGCAGAGTCCCTGAATGCGGCTGTGGCGGCTTCCATTCTCATGTATGAGGCTTCCAGACAGAGAAGGAATTAATATTTATGCAAAGTATTGCATTTTTATGCATATGTGTAGTATACTAACAGAGTCAGACAGAGGTGTATGAGTTTTACACTTGATCGTTGCCTGTATGCACGATTGTCGTGCTGGCATGATTCAGTCTCGCTCTCCGCGTCAGGACTGTTTGCGGGGAGTTGAGATTGTAACGTTGATAATGCATATATATTAATAAAAACAGAAAGGGATATAAGCCATGGATTTAAAAGGAAGGAATTTTTTGACACTGAAAGATTTTACACCGGAAGAGATCACCTATCTGATCGATCTCTCGGCCGAAGTGAAGGAGAAAAAGAAACAGGGCGTTCCGGTGGACAATTATAAGGGAAAGAACGTTGCCCTGATCTTTGAGAAAGACAGCACCAGGACCCGCTGCGCATTCGAGGTGGCTGCCCATGATATGGGAATGGGAACTACATACCTCGGACCGACGGGATCCCAGATGGGAAAGAAAGAGAGTATTGAGGATACCGCAAGGGTACTGGGAAGGATGTTCGATGGAATCGAGTATCGTGGATTCGGACAGGAAATCGTGGAGGAACTCGCGGAATATGCAGGCGTGCCTGTGTGGAACGGTCTGACCAACGAATATCATCCCACACAGATGTTGGCGGATATGCTGACAATCCGCGAAAACTTCGGAAAGCTGAAAGGGTTGAAGCTGGTCTATATGGGAGACGCCCGTTATAATATGGGGAATTCCCTGATGGTGGCCTGCTCCAAGCTGGGGCTGGATTTCGTGGCATGTACGACAAAGGAATACTTCCCGAACGAAGAACTGGTAAAGACGTGCCAGGGATATGCGGCTGAGTCCGGTTCTACTATTACGCTGACAGAAGATGTGATGGAGGGGACGAAAGACGCCGACGTTATTTACACCGATGTGTGGGTTTCCATGGGCGAGCCCGATGAAGTGTGGGAGAAGAGGATCCACGATCTGACTCCTTATAAGGTGACGAAAGAGGTTATGGCAAATGCGAAGGATACAGCAATCTTCCTGCACTGCCTCCCGGCCTTCCACGATCTGAAGACAAAGATCGGAAAAGAGATGGGAGAACGCTTCGGGATCACTGATATGGAAGTGACGGACGAAGTGTTTGAGTCAGCTCAGTCCAAGGTGTTTGATGAAGCGGAAAACAGGATGCATACCATCAAGGCGGTCATGATGGCAACACTTGAGGAATCCTGAATATTCTGAAAATATTATACGAAAGGTGCCGGTCACTTTTGAAAAAGTGTCAGGCACCTTTTGGGGTGAATTATCAGACATTAATTTGGAGGAAACTTGTGAAGACTGAAATCTTGAAAATGCTCCGGGAAACGGAGGATTACGTATCGGGGCAGCAGATCTGCGGAAAACTGGGAGTCTCCAGGACTGCGGTGTGGAAGGTAATCCGGCAGCTCCAGGAAGAAGGGTACCAGATTGAGGCTGTGAGGAACAGAGGTTACAGGATACTGGACGGACCTGATGTGATGACGCGGGAAGAACTGGAAAGCCTGATGGGGACCCGCTGGGCCGGCAGCAGGATCTATTACTATCCGGAAACAGATTCTACAAACATCCGGATCCGTCAGTTGGCGGATGAGGGGGCGCCCCACGGGACGCTTGCTGTGGCGGATATGCAGACTGCCGGCAGGGGGAGACGGGGGCGGACCTGGGAATCCCCGGCGGGCTCCAGTATCTATATGTCGATCCTGTTGAGACCGGATCTCATGCCATCAGCCGCTCCGCCCCTCACTCTTGTGATGGCGTGCAGTGTGGCGGAAGGGATTATGGACTGCGAGGATGTGAAGGTGCAGATCAAATGGCCTAACGATGTGATCATAAACGGCAGGAAACTGGTGGGGATCCTGACGGAGATGAGCACTCAGGTGGATTATATCGATCATGTGATCATCGGTGTCGGCATCAATGTGAACATGACAGAGTTTCCGGACAGCATCCGGGAGACTGCCACGTCTCTGCGGATCGAGGCGGGGCATAAAGTAAGGCGGGCGAAGCTGATTGCCGCCGTCATGAAAAGATTCGAAGCTGACTATGAGATGTTTATGCAGACAGGTGATCTGTCCGGCCTGATGGAGAAATACAGCAGCATGCTCGTGAATCAGGACAGGGATGTAAGGATCCTCGGGGTAAAAGAAACATATACGGCCCATGCGCTTGGGATTGACCGAAATGGAGAATTGATCGTACGCCGGGAGGACGGGACGGAAGAGAAGATATCTTCCGGGGAAGTATCCGTCCGTGGTGTGTATGGATATGTCTGAATTGCCAGAAAACTTTGCTCTGGTGGTGCCGTGTACCTTCGTCATAGGTGCCGTGTACTTTGTACAAAGTACACGGCACCTGTGAGGAGAAATATTCTGACAGAAAGGGAAATTGTATGGACAACGAAATGGTATTGTGTGTGTCGAACGCATATGAGAAAAAATTTTATCTGAATCCGGAATTTGATTCTCTGCCGGAGAGCATCCGGCAGGAACTGCAGATTATGTGTGTGCTGTACACGGAGGACGTGGGCGGCATTCTGATGCTGGTGTTTGATGAAAAGGGAAATCTGGAACTGAAGGTAGACCACGAGGAGAATGATTTCTTTTTCGATGAGATCGGCAGTGTGCTCAAGATCAAGGAACTGCAGAAGACAAAGCAGGAACTCTTTGAGTCGCTGGAAATGTTCTTCCGGGTATTCTATCTGGGTGAGGAGATTGACGACGAAGACGATCAGAAAGAAGAGTAAGGGAAAGCGGGTCTGCATTTCGGAATAACACTGACTATTTCCGGAATGCAGACCCGCTTTCTGACTGATCCGCTGTCTTTTAATTTTCGCGAGTTTGACTTGCTGTTTATTTTATTTCAAAAGCTGTCCAAGTACATCCGTTACTTTCTTCACCGGGATGATCTCCAGCTTTTCCTTCACTTCTTCCGCCACGTCCTCAAGGTCTTCCACATTGTCTGCGGGGATGAACACTTTTTTGATCCCTGCGCGCTGCGCTGCCATCAGTTTTTCGGGAAGGCCGCCGATCGGCATAACTCCGCCGCGGAGAGAGACCTCTCCGGTCATGGCACAGTCTGTATCCACTGCCTTGCCTGTGATCAGAGAAGCCAGCGCAGTGGTCAGGGTGATGCCGGCGGACGGTCCGTCTTTCGGAACCGCACCCTCGGGAACATGGATGTGAAGGTCATGATCCTCAAATACTTTGCTCTCCTTCGGATAGAGAGATTTGACCAGAGTCAGCGCGATCTGGACAGATTCCTTCATGACATCGCCGAGCTGACCGGTGATCAGGAGTTCTCCCTTTCCGCTTGTAAGCTTGCTCTCAATATAGAGGATCTCTCCCCCGGCGCGGGTCCATGCGAGACCGGTGACAACGCCGGGAGTTTTAGCGGTCAGTTTCCGGTCGTGGTGCATCTTTTTATGTCCCAGATATTCGGTCAGATTCGATTTTGTTACGGTGAGCGGAGTTTTCTCGTTCCTGACAAGCTTCACGGCCGCGCTCCGGCAGAGGGTGTCGATCAGCTTCTTCAGATCCCGGACGCCGGATTCCATGGTGTATTCGTCGATCATCCTGCGAAGGGCGCCGTCGGTGAGACGCAGTGTCTTCGGATCGATCCCCATTGCCGCTTCCGCTTTCGGGAGCAGATGCTTTTTGGCGATGTGATATTTCTCAAGAGCAGTGTATCCGGGGAAGGAGATCACTTCCATACGGTTCAGCAGCGGTTCGGGAATGGTGTCCGTAGTGTTTGCGGTGCAGACAAAGAGCACATTGGACAGATCGTAGGGCACGTTCATATAGTGGTCTGTAAATGTATTGTTCTGCTCCGGATCCAGCACCTCGAGAAGCGCGCTTGCCGGATCACCTCCGTAATCTTTCGCCAGCTTGTCCACCTCGTCAAGTACCATGACCGGATTGGAGACGCCGCTGCGCTTCATCCCTTCCATGATCCTTCCGGGCATGGCGCCTATGTAGGTTCTGCGGTGGCCGCGGATCTCTGCTTCGTCCCGGACGCCGCCCAGACTGATCCGCACATATTCCCGTCCGAGTGCCCGTGCGATGCTCTGGCCGATGCTGGTCTTTCCGGTGCCGGGTGCTCCAACGAACAGAAGGATGGATCCGTACTGTTTCTTATTCAGAGCCATGACGGCGAGCTGCTGGATAATACGTTCTTTGACTTTTTTCAGCCCGTAGTGATCCTCGTCGAGGATGGCCTCCGCACGGTCCAGGTCAATGGGCTGAACCTCCGGCGCCTTCCAGGAAAGGCTGGTCACGAAGTCAAGATAATCGTAGAGCAGCCCGTACTCATGGCTGTCCTTGCCCTCCTGGCGCATCCGGTTCAGCACCTTTTCTGCCTCACGGCGGGCCTCGGTATTCATGCCGGATTCCTGGATCTTTTTCTCAAATCTGCGCACATCGGAGACATTCTCCGGGTGCATCTCGTCCAGTTCCCTCTGAAGATAATCAATCTGTTTTTTGATCGCCGCCTCCCGGTAAAGCTGTTCCTGGCCGTCTTTCTGCGCATTCTGCGCCTCCTCGGAGACCTTTGCAACCTCCATGAACTCGTTGATCGCCGCGGAGATCATGGCGTATCTTGTCCGCCGGGAATCCGCGGCAAGTATTTTGTATTTCTCCTCTGCATTCAGGTTCAGATAATCGGAAAGGGCACAGGCAAGGTCATGGACATTCTTGCGCTGCAGGATAAAACTGCGCGCCCAGAGTCCCCACTGATAACCCTGGACAAAACGCAGAAGAGAAGTGCGGAGCTGAGAAAACTGCCCGGCTGCTTCTTCTTCGGTCAGATCGTCTGCTTCGGGACGCAGTGTGACGGACGCGGTAAGCCGTCCGTTCTCGTTTGAAAGTTCAGATACGTTAACTCTTTCCAGAGTGCGAACCGCAACGGAATCCTCCTCACCCATCCCGTCGACCCGTGCCGACAGTCCGATTGGATAGAAATCTTCGGCATCGTATTCGCCGCTCTCTTTTTCCTCTTTCAGAAAAATGAAGAGGATATCAGAACCGTTCTCCAGCTCATCTGCGCCGAAATCCGTGAAAAAATCACGCTTAAAATAGTAAGACACATCCGGCAGGAGAAGAAGGTTGTAAACAGGTCTTATGATCATGGTTGTCTGCCTCCTTTATGGGAGCGTTCCCGGCAGACGGTAAAATATCATTCAAATCCGCCAGGAACCGCTGTGTCAGTATGTATTTTCTGTAAAATCTTGTCAGCACTCTCGATAAATGAGTGCTAACGTTTCGGTAAAAACATAGCGAATAAAATACTTTATTCGCCATACTAACCATATTCTTTTAGTTACAATTTATAGAAGCAAATTAGCACAAAAACAATATTCTGTCAATAGCGCATATCTCAACTCATCAGAAAATTCAAGGATCCGGGAGGATTCTCCGTACCTTTTTCAAGCAGAGAGATCAGTGCCCGTATCGTCTGTTCGCTTTCTTCCCGGGTGGAGGGAGCAAGGGTATCATCCATTTTTACAGTGAGTACGATCAGTACGATCTCTGCCAGAGCTTCCGCGTCGCCAAAGCGGATCTCACCGGCGTCGATGCCCTGACGGATGATCTCGGCAAGAACAGGTTTGAGCTCCGTAATGATGTGATTGATATATTTCTGATGGAGAAATGCCTTTTCCTGCGCACCTGAACCTTCACTTTCTCCTGACCTGACAAATTCAGAGGAGGAGTTTCTGCATGCCTGGAAGATCATCGCCATTCTCGTGAACGGAGGAATCTCTGTCTGAGAGGAAAGAGCCTTTGCGGTCTTGAGCGGTTTTTCATAACTGCGCTCCACAAGCGCTTCCAGGATCGCGTCCTTTGAAGGAAAATAATAGTAGATGCTTCCTTTGCCGATCCCTGCGGTATGCGCGATCTCGCTGACGGAGATGGACTGGAGCTTACGGTTTTCCAGGAGTTCCTGCAGGGCGTCCAGGATACGGTCATATTTTAATTGATTTGCCATTGTACATCGTCCTTTTCAAAATGTTGCCGGCGGCTGTGCCGGGGCTGTATCAGAGAGAAAGATCCCTTCTGAAAATAATACAAATACAATCAGAGTATAGCACAGGAACAGCTGAAGAGCCAGAAAGAAAACTTCACAAAAATCAGAAAAAATTCAAACTTTATTTTGACAGGAACGACTGTTGACCGGCAGTCGAAAAGGTGATAATCTAACAGAAGAAAAGGCATGACCGCTGGTCGAAAAAAAGCGGGAGGCGGTCGAAAAGGAGGATGTTATGACCTACGCAGACATGTTTTCAAAGGTAAAAGGAATGCTGATGGATGCTGATGTGAGCGATATCCACGAACATCTCGCATATCAGTTCAATATCACAGGAGAGGCAGAAGGGATCTTCTACGCCGAGGTGAAGGAAGGCAAGCTCTATGTGGAGCCCTACGAATACTTTGACCGCGACGCGATGTTCACCTGTTCCGCGGAGACTCTGTTCAAGATCGCAGACGGAAAGACGGATCCGATCCTTGCAGTGACGCTCGGAAAACTGAAGGTGGAAGGAAATATTGATAAGGCATTGAAACTGAAAGATCTCATTAACAGCAAAAAGAAAACAAAAAAAACCAAATAGGACATACAAGAAAAGCGGGTGAAGAAAAATGGGTAAATTACTGAAAGGAGCCGCAGCGCTTCTTGGTGCGGCCGTGGCGGCAGAAGCCGGCGGTACCGCGTATTTCTACAGAAGGACCATGATGCGCTACAATGCGAAGACGGAACGTACGATGAAGATGTCCGGCGTGGACTGGGAGAGTTATTTCCCGCTGATGCATGAGAGACACGACTGGATGATGGAACAGCCCCATGAGGACGTATGGATCACTTCCCATGACGGTCTGAAGCTCCACGGTACATATTTCGAGGGAGACGGCGGGGACAAAGCTGTCATCTGTTTCCACGGCTATACCAGCCAGGGGACCAACGATTACGGAAGCCTTTCCTATTATTATCTGAACCACGGATTCCGGATGCTCATGATCGATGAGCGTGCCCACGGCGAGAGCGAGGGAACCTATATCGGGTTCGGCACCATGGACCGGCTGGACGGAATGGAGTGGATCAAGTGGCTGGTCGGAAAGATGGGCGACGACGCTCAGATCCTCCTCCACGGAAATTCCATGGGAGGCGCTACCGTCTGCATGATGAGCGGGCTGGAACTTCCGCCCCAGGTGAAGGGAATTGTTTCCGACTGCGCGTTCACTTCGGCGAAAGATGTGTTTACCCATGTGCTTCACAGCATGTATCATCTTCCGGCGTTCCCGATGATCCAGATCGCGGATAAGCTGAACAAGAGAAATGCAGGCTACGGTCTGGACGAGTGCAATGCGGCGAGAGAGGTAAGAAAAGCCAAAGTGCCGATCCTCTTTATCCATGGAGGAAAGGACATCTTCGTTCCATGCTGGATGTGCGAAGAGATTTATAAGAACTGTGCTTCGCCGAAGACGAAACTGATCGTGGAAGAAGCAGGCCATGGCGAGAGTTACTACAAAGACACCAAAGCCTATGAGGCTGCCCTGGATTCATTTATCGGAGGAATAATGAAATGATGAGAACAAGAAAAGGACACAAAGTGTATCCGCTGACAGTAGCACAGAAGTTTCACCTTTACTATGCGCCCCACTGCCCGAACATGGCTGTGCTCAACATCGGGACAAGCCTGACCATCGAAGTGGAGCTTGACTGGGACCAGCTTAAGAAATCCATCAATGAGGCGTATGCGAGGAGCGAAGCCATGCGCGTTCAGTTTGCAAAGGACAAGGAAGGAACATGGTATCAGTATGTGATGGATCCGGAGGAGAAGGATATCGAATTCGTTGATTTCTCAGACAGGACCGTGGAAGAGGCTGAGGCGGAAATGCAGAAATGGACAACGGTTCCGTTCAAGATGTTCGACTCGCCGCTGACCAGGATCGTCATGATCAAGATGCCCGACGGATTCAACGGAGTGTATTTCCTTGCAAATCATATGATCGTGGACGCGCAGTCCCTGATCTGCTTCCTGAAAGATATCATCGAGCTGTACTGCAACGCGAAATACGAAGGCGTTCCGTATCCGAAGGACATGGCTTCCTACATTGAGCAGATCCAGCGCGATTTCGCCTACGAGGCGGGAAGCAAGGCACAGCTCAGAGATATCGAATATTTCCAGAAGGAGATCGAAAAGAGCGAGCCGATCTACAACGACCTTCACGGCACGGCAAAACTGGAGTCCATGAGGGAAATGTTCAAGAATCCGGAACTGAGATCCGCATTCTGTGTGACGGACGACACAAAATCCGCCCTTGATATTTTCCATCTTGAGGCGGAGCCGACGAAACGCCTGATGGACTTCTGCGAGAAATATCATGTATCACTTGCATGTCTCCTGCTCATGGGGCTGCGTACATATTATCAGAAGATGAACGGTTTTGACGACGTGTCCCTGACGACAACGATCGCCCGGCGCGCGACGCTGAAGGAAAAGAAATCCGGCGGTACAAGGATCCATTCCTTCCCGTTCCGCACGATCTTCCCGCAGGATATGAAGTTCATTGACGGAGTGTATGCGATCCGCGACAAACAGAACGAATACTTCCGCCATGCAAACTATGACCCGACCGCATACTTTGCATACCGGGCGAAGACCTATCCCCAGCCCAATCCGGGTC
>DWVT01000188.1 GCA_019120075.1 Candidatus Mediterraneibacter excrementigallinarum | reverse complement strand
AGCATATCGACATACAGCCGGTATCCTTTATCGGAAGGAATCCTTCCCGCGGAGGTATGGGGCTGGAAGATGTATCCCAGGTCTTCCAGATCCGCCATCTCATTTCTTATCGTCGCAGAACTGAGATTCAGATCCGTATATTTCGTAAGAGTCCTGGAGCCTACCGGCTCGCCTGTCTCGAGGTAGTTCTGTATGATTGCCTTCAGTATGATAAGTTTTCTCTCACTCAATGAAGTATCAACCGCCACAGTACTTCCTCCTTTCCGAAATAATAACTGATTATCCTGTTTTGATTATTAGCACTCGTTTATTCCGAGTGCTAACACCTTCCGTATATTAAGATAGCACCCGGATTTCTTTTTGTCAACTCTGTTTATGATTTTTTTAGGAAAAATGGATGAACCCCTCCTACAGAAACTCGCAGAATACGTAATTGCTTACGTCAATCCCTCTTGGCGTAAGCCTGATCATCCCGTTCTGCTCCGTCAGAAGACCTTCTTTTTTGAAACGCCGGATCTGTGAACCGTATACTTCTTTTATTCCTGTTCCATAAATCCTGTGGAATTCATCCACAGAGATCCCGGCTGTTTTTCTCAGCCCCAGTATCATGAACTCTGCCATCTGCTCCTCCCGGCTCAGAGTCTCAGTCTCCTCCCGGATCTCCTCTTCACCGGCAGAGCAGTCTGTACGGATACACTCTGTTCCTCCGGCAGCATTTTCGGACGGCATCCTCTCAGAAAATACCTCCATATACTTTTTCATATCCGATGGATTGTGAAACCGGGTCTCCCGGATCAGGGAGGAAGCCCCCAAGCCCAGCCCCAGATATTCCTTTCTCTCCCAGTATCCCAGATTATGCCTGCACTCAAATCCCGGCTTTGCGTAGTTGGATATCTCATATCTGTGATACCCGTACTCATTCAGGATAACTCCGGTCTGCTCATAGATTTCCCGGTCTTCCTCCTCATCCGGAAGGGATGGGAAAGAACCTGCGGATATCCTCTTGTCTTCCCTGTCGGAAGGCTCCCCCTCCTGCCGGGTTTCTCCGTACATATCATAGAACGGTGTTCCTTCCTCTATGATCAGGCTGTAAGCTGAAATATGCTCCGGCGAAAGTTCCGCCGCTGTACGGAGAGTCCGCTCCCAGCTCTTCACCGTCTGCCCTGGAATGGCAGAGATCAGATCGATATTGATGTTGTCAAATCCGGCGTCACGCACAAGAGCATATGTGTCAAGGAATTCTCTGTACGTATGGATCCGCCCCAGCATCCGCAGTTCATCGTCGTTGACGGACTGAAGCCCGATACTGATCCGGTTGATCCCGGATTTTCTCCAGGACGCCACCTTCTCTCCTGTCACCGTCCCAGGGTTCACCTCTATAGTAATCTCCAGATTTTCCATAAATGTAAAATTTCTGTACAGCGCATCAAAAAGACGGGCGGAGTCCTCCCCATCCAGCACGGATGGGGTTCCCCCGCCCAGAAACACCGTGGATACACGGCAGTCTGTGTAATTTTCTTTTCTGCTTTCGATCTCCCGTATGAGCGCGTCCACATATTCCTTTCGCTCCCGCGTTCCCGACGGAAACGAGAGGAAATCGCAATATGCACATTTTCTCACACAAAACGGGATATGAACATAAAGTTCCAGTTCTCTGTCAGTCATCATCCAGTTTAAGCACACTCATAAACGCCTTCTGCGGGATCTCTACGTTTCCCACCTGACGCATGCGCTTCTTTCCTTCCTTCTGCTTCTCCAGCAGTTTCTTCTTACGGGAGATATCTCCTCCGTAACATTTCGCCAGCACATCTTTTCTCATGGCCTTCACTGTCTCGCGGGCGATGATCTTGCTTCCGATGGCAGCCTGGATCGGGATCTCGAAGAGCTGTCTCGGGATCTCCTGTTTCAGTTTTTCGCACATCTTTCTTCCTCTTTCATAGGCGCTTCCCGCAAATACGATAAATGACAGTGCATCCACTTCTTCTTTATTAATAAGGATATCCAGCTTCACAAGCTCGGAGCGCTGGTATCCCATCATCTCATAGTCAAAGGACGCGTACCCTCTGGACCTGGATTTCAGTGCGTCGAAGAAGTCGTAGATGATCTCGTTCAGAGGCAGATGATAGTGAAGCACTGCCCTCTTCTCCTCGATATACTCCATGCTCTGGTAAATGCCTCGCCGCTCCTGGCACAGATCCATGATCGCTCCGATATACTCCGACGTCACCATGATCTCCGCCTTCACCATAGGCTCCTCCATGTAGTCAATCTCAGAGGGATCCGGCATGTTTGTCGGATTGGTCAGATCGATGACCTCCCCGTTGGTCTTGTGGATCTTATAGATAACACTGGGCGCCGTAGTCACAAGGTCCAGATTATACTCTCTCTCCAGCCTCTCCTGGATGATCTCCAGATGAAGCAGTCCAAGGAAGCCGCACCGGAAACCGAATCCCAGCGCCACCGACGTCTCCGGCTCAAACTGGAGCGCCGCGTCGTTGAGCTGCAGTTTCTCCAGAGCGTCTCGGAGATCCGGATACTTTGCCCCGTCCGCCGGATAAAGTCCGCAGTACACCATGGGATTGACCTTCTTATATCCCGGAAGAGGTTCCGCGCAGGGTCTCTCCGCGTTGGTGATGGTATCTCCCACATGAGTATCCTTCACATTTTTCAGGCTCGCGGTGATGTAGCCAACCATTCCCGCGCTCAGCTCATCACAGGGGATGAACTGCCCCGCTCCGAAGGTTCCTACCTCCACCACATCCGCCTGTGCTCCCGTGGCCATCATGAGCATAGGCGTTCCTTTCTTCACAGTTCCCTCCTTGATCCTGCAGAACACAATGACGCCTTTGTAGGAATCATACACAGAATCAAAGATCAGCGCTTTCAGAGGAGCTTCCGGATCCCCCTCGGGAGCCGGGATCTTCTTCACGATCTGCTCCAGCACCTCATGGACATTCTGCCCCGTCTTGGCAGAGATCAACGGTGCGTCCTCCGCATCGATTCCGATCACATCCTCGATCTCCTCCTTGACCCGTTCCGGATCCGCGCTGGGCAGATCGATCTTGTTGATCACGGGCATAACGTCCAGATCATGGTCCAGAGCCAGATACACATTGGCAAGAGTCTGTGCCTCCACCCCCTGTGCCGCGTCCACCACAAGGATCGCTCCGTCACAGGCGGCGAGGCTTCTGGACACCTCATAGTTGAAGTCCACATGCCCCGGAGTATCGATCAGGTTGAACATATACTCCTCGCCGTCATCCGCCTTGTAGATCGTTCTGACAGCCTGCGCCTTGATCGTGATTCCTCTCTCCCTCTCCAGGTCCATGTTGTCCAGCACCTGAGCCTGCATCTCGCGGCTGGTCAGAAGACCGGTCATCTCGATGATACGGTCCGCCAGCGTAGATTTTCCGTGGTCAATGTGAGCGATAATGCAAAAATTCCTTATCTTTTTCTGATCTATTACTGACACTTTTCTTCCTCCAAATCAATACTTTTTCCTGACAGTTCTCTGTTTTCCGGTTCTCTTCTTATACCGTGCGCTCCTCACACTTTTCCGGAATACTTCACAATAAAAAGTTCCACGGCAAGATTATCCGTCAGAAGTCCTGTCTTCACCCTCTGCTCAATGTCCGCTCCGTCCTCCATGACAGTTCGGAGTTCAGACATCCGGAAGCGCTTTGCCTGTTCCATGTATTTGCCCGCCGCAAAGGGGTGAAGCCCCGCCTTCGAAGCGATCTCTTTCTTTCCGTACCCCTGTCCCAGAAGCCCTTTTACCTGGAACAGGATCCGGTACTGCCGGATCATCAAAAAAAGGATGCGCATGGGCGGTTCCTTGAGGGCAAGAAGATCATAATACAGGTCCAGTGCCTTTCGCTGATTCTTGTCCGCCACCGCGTTCACCATATCAAAAATATGGTTGGTGATCTGAGTTACACAGACCGCATCGATATCTTCCTTTGTGATCTCCTGCCGGTCCAGGCTGTAACAGAATACTTTCTCCAGTTCCCGCTGGATATTTTCCATATCTGTCCCTACCTTATTCAGGAAATACAGGATCACCGAGTCCGGGATCTGCTTCTTTTCCCGGCGGACAATCCCCTGAATCCAGCGCTTCAGCGTTCCCTCGTCCTGGGTCGAGAGTTCCACGATATACCCTTTCGCCTTCACCGCCTTATACAGCCTGCTTCGCTTATCCACCTCATTTTCCACGAAAATGAAATACGTGGTGTCCGGCATATCCTTGATATAATCTGCCAGTTCGGCTCCTGCGCTCTTGAAAAATCCTGTATCCTCAAACACGATCAGGCGGCGCTCCGCAAAGAAAGGCAGAGTCTCCGCCAGATCTATCACTTCCCGGACATTGATGTTCTTTCCCTCATAATGAGCATAGTTCATCGTATCACCTTCCGGGAGCATCGCCTTAATGAACCGGTCCCGGTACTGCCGCTTCAGATACCCTTCCTCTCCGTATAAAAGATATATCTGTTTAAATTGTCCTGTCTTAAGGTCTTCATTCAAGTTTTTCATAACTTCTCTATTATATAGGAAATCCCTGTGATTTGACAAGAGTTCTCGTTTATTTACTTCTCGATCCATATGGACTCGCCGTCACTCCTCAGCGAGACTGCCCCATTCTCCTGCGTCGTGTAAACACTGCATCCGATATCCAGAAGACGCTCTACCGTCTCCTCGTGCGGATGGCCGTAACGATTGCCTCTTCCCGCCGAAACAACAGCGCACACAGGCCTCACGATTTCCAGAAATTGTTCTGAACTCGAGTTCTTTGATCCGTGGTGTCCCGCCTTCAGGACCGGATATTCTCCCAGACGTCCGCCTTCTACAAGCATCCGCTCTCCCTCCAGTTCACAGTCCCCTGTGAGGAGCATCCCAAATGCCTTATACCGGATCCCCAGCACAAGAGACGCCCCGTTTCCCGGTTCAAGCCCGGAACCGTTCTCCGGACCGAGGCAGGTAACCGTGAAGTTTTCCTTTTTATTCTCCAATGACTGCCCTGCTGTCATGGACACCACTCTTGTGCCGTTCTGTATGGCGGTCCGTCCGATTGCCAGCAGCTTTTCATCCAGATATTCCTCCGGCGGCAGGACAAGGTTTCGGATCCGCACCCCAAGCTCCTGCCCTTCCAGCAATTCTGCGATCCCATTGATATGGTCTTCATCTCCATGAGTCAGAAAAACGTAGTCCAGCGTATCCGCGGCACAGCTCAGCAGGTAAGGCTCGATCCGGTAAGTCCCTGCCAGGGACACATCGCTGCTTCCTCCGTCCACGAAACAGTTTTCCCCGGACGGCCCCCGGATATAGATTCCATCCCCCTGTCCCACATCCAGGACCGTAACCCGAATCCCGGATTCGCAGGTATATCCCGCCCGGCACGCGCCTGTCATGACCGCTGCAGACAGAATCATTACCGCTCCCGGGATCCGCAGGACACCGCCCCCTGTCTTCCTCCTGTCTCCCGGAGTTTTCCGCCGTTTCTCTGCCGCCTCCTTCCTGCGTTTTTCCGTTATCCCGTGGAAAATGACACAGAGAACAGCAATGGCAGTATAATAGACAGCCAACCACAGCATACCCGGTTTTCCGGTAATGATCCTGCTCCCCGGAAGACTTCCTGCCGCAGTGCATACAATATCATACATCCAGAGAACGCCGCGGCATACCTGGAGAAGGACCCCGCCTGCCGGAGGATGCACAATTCCCACTGCCAGCCCGGCAAGCCCGGCCCCCATGACCAGCGGCATGGCCGGAATCACGAGAATATTCAGAAATATAGAATACGGCGGAACTTCAAAATAAAAATAGAGCAGAGGTCCCATCAGGAAAAGGCTGACTGCAATGCTGGTACTCATACTTTCCAGAAGCTTATTCAAAAGCCTGCCTGGCAACGTCTTCCCCGCAGTTTTCAACAGTTCCCTGATAACCGGATCAAGAAGCCATATCCCCAGAATTGCTCCGAAGGAGAGCTGGAACCCCGCATCGGTAACGTAAAGAGGCTGCCAGGCACAGATCACCGCTGCCGCCAGTCCCAGGCTCGTCGGCAGGTCATAGTCCCGCCCGGTCATATCCGCTCCAATCCGGACCAGAAACATGATCAGCGCCCGGATACTTGATACTCCGGCTCCGATCATCATGGTATAAAGGGAAAGGATTGCCCCTCCCAGGATCCCTGCCGGAACAAACGGGACACCGATCCTTCTGAATATCCCGTAAATTCCCATCCCGATAAAAGACATATGAAGGCCTGATATAATTTTCGGCACCACTTAAAAAGTGGAAATAGCCATTTTACAGGCTTTACACACAATACACATCTATTTTTGATAATGTGTTCTATGTAGAACCAGCGTAAAATGGCTATTTCAACACTGTTTACATATGTAGATAATGTATGCCTTTTTGATTATCAATGGCGTAATCAAATGCATCGCTACAATAATTCTTTTGGTAATTCTTTAGGAGCTTTTCTTCTAATAATTTTATAAAGCCCGGGCTTTTTCCCATCCTCTTCATAATTTTGAATCCATCTCTTCTTTTTAAATGCCTCCAGGATTTTCTTACTAATCGGGCTGATTTCAAATCTAGGCCGGCTGCGGTTATCGAAAATTTTAATATAATCATCGAACCCCCATTCCGCCAGTACAGGCTTTACATATTCCATGTCTAAGTCGGACAGCATTGCTATCAGCAAGTCAATTCTACTCTCAATATTCAGTTCCCTAGAGTACAGCAATCTGTTCTTCAATTGAGAAGAGACATTCTGGGGATCCGCTATTATGTCGGAGATATATGCTAATGCTAAAGCATATATCTTAGCCTGCATTTCTTTATCCCAATTATCATATGACTGCAGCAATTCCGGTAAATCGGATTTCAAAAAATTATTTTCAAGAATGTATATACATACTTTAGTTGAATAGTGCTCGTTGATTATAGAAATTGCCTGATTTGTAAAGGACATAAGTTGGATTTTTATCTCATCACTAACCTTCCATTTCAGCACTTCTAATAATTCTTGAAGAGAAAAAATCTCATTGTCCATAATATCCACATACTGCTCGATATTTCCATTGATAAAGTTTAGTACATGATCCGGGTATTTATCACGCATAAATACCAAATTTTCTTTTGTCATTTGAATGACATGTATCTTTATAAGAATATCTATCTTTTCGTCTGAGATTCCTGATTCAGTAAACTTATTAATACTAAACATAAACGACAATAGAAGTCGCGCATATTTAGCATTATCAATATCATTACATGATATGAAACTTATAAACAATTGCTCTTTGGATTCCTCTGCACAATTATAATCTGAAAAATCAAGAATCATATCGTGGCGATTGATAAAAGAGATCAAAGTATGATCTATCTCTCTTCCTTTCTGCTTTTCAAAGTAAGCAAAAATGTTTTCCTCTGAATAGTGCACCGAATCATTATCTAATAATCTTCCCCATAAAGATGAATCTTCAACTTGTACTATCTGAGAAATAACAGTGTCCAAACACTGAATATATTTCTCTTTTTGTTCTTTTGTAATATCAGACTTGTTTAATATAGTTACTGCAGCCGTCTCATCATCCATAATGCAGCCTTCACACATTTGCAACATCACGTCAATGTATTGTGCCATATTCTTTTCAATATATTGAGCGATTGCAGAATCTGATATGGAACATAAAATCGAATAATTTTTATGCAGTATCGCCTCCTGATCTTCTATACCACACATTTTGCACAACATAAGCTGAATATTTTCGCTATTTATCACATATAGCGACTCCTCATAGATGCTTTGAAATAAAGCCATATTAGACTTTTCATAGTCAATACCTTTAAATCTCACTTCCAAGAGTCTAAATCCAGCAACCAGTTTTTCAATATCCACATCATCATTAATCGAAAGATAGTTCCGCTCATTTGATATATAGTCGCTAATGACATTATCCTGATTCATCAAGCGGATTGTATCGCTGTCCGAATAATACAGCGTGTAAACAGAATATTTCCATATCTGTTTCTCTGATAATTTTTTTCATCAAGCGCTTCTGCCAACATCTCTGGCCATCTGATATTAAGATTTCGAACAAGCTCAGGTAACGCTGTTCGAGTGTCAAAAAAAGTCCCGACAAACTCATAATTCTTTGTGTTTTTAAGCTGATTTATAAATCTATTTAAGTATTCCACTTTATCCGGAGTCTTTAATAGATAAGCAAATAAATCAAAATTTAAGGCTTCTTCTTGATCAAAATCCACGATTTTGAGCCTTGAAACCACTAATTTAGGATTTTTCAATCGGTATGTATGCTCTTTCGCCCTGCTGTCTGAAATACTACGCAAGAAAATTTTATCCACACGGCTCAGACTATTCTCATAAAAGTATGTCATATAATCGCTATAGGTTTCATCAATATACCCATGGCGGATAAGATATTTTAAGAGATCGAAATACTCGCTGCTTTTTATTTCCTTAAATTCTCTAACGACCCCGATTTCATT
>DWVT01000187.1 GCA_019120075.1 Candidatus Mediterraneibacter excrementigallinarum | reverse complement strand
CAGTAGGAACCGTGGTTATATTATAGTCGGCGATTCCCTCCACGGCAGCAATCTTTTCAATATCATCTGATTTTAACGACTCAAAGGAATTGTCCGTTGTTGTACGCCAGTTTTCAGAACCATTGACAGTAATTTTTTCCTGATGTACTCCACCGTAACTTCCCTGACCGTCCGGATTAAGTTCTAATATCTTGTTACAGGCTTCTTCTAATCGTTGGCTTCTGTTTTCTGGATTATATTCCAGTAAAAATCCTGCGCCGATGGCCTGCCGTGTACTGTCTTTCGTAGCAATGTTTGCAGAACGGCTTGCCATACCAGACAGGAAAAGCAGACTGATGATACAAACTACAAGCAGAAGCAGCAGACTTTTAACCGGCTTTCTAAAACAGGAACGAATTGCCCGTTGCAATAAGTTCATCGTATTATCCCTCCATTCGTGACAGAATATCTTTCGGATTTGCACGGATTACTGGCAGCAAAGACAGCAATACAGCAATTACAACCACTCCGCTGCCAATTCCCAATAGCAATGCGATATCGGTAAATTGTAAGGAAACCTGCAGAGAAACGCCTGTTTCCACAGAAGACAGCAACAGTTCTGTAAGGCTTCCTGCAGCCAGCGAACCTAGACCGCAGGAGCAAAGCAGGGCAATGAGAAACACGGCTGCCGCTTCCAAAAGAGCCTGCAAAAAGATAGTGGCTTTCTGTTCGCCCAAGCTGATAAATACAGCCATTTCCTTTTGTCTGCTCCGCATCCACATACAAAGCAGTAGGGAGACAATCACCGTGCCGGCGAAAAAGGTAAGCAAACGCATCAGTGATACCACCCTTGTTATTTGTGTTAATGGAGCTTTCATCTGCTGATACAGGGCATCCGACGTGGTAATGTCCGCTTTATCCTGCAAAATGCCCTGTATGCTCTCTGCCAATGGATCTAAAAGCTCCGGCTGACCGGTATATGCCGATACTTTATAAAATCCGCTGCCGTCAAATAATTCTAAATATGCCGTATTATCTATATAAATCTGATTTTCCATCCGATAGACGGCAAGTGTATTGTTTTCCTGCTGGCTTTCATTGCCAGTAAGATATTCCCCAATCACTTCCACGGTAACAGCTTTTCCGTTTTCTGTTTCAAAAGAAAGTGTATCGCCAATCTGCAAACCATTGTATTCTGCAAATCCCGCATTAATGACGGCGCCATATTTGGTTTCCGGCTTGACCAGTTCACCGTCTGTCAGCCGATAAGACTGATCCGCAAAGGGACTGTCTGTATCCATATCATCAAAGGATAGCAGGCTGACTTTCAAGTTGTCCGGTTCTGTGGAAGCGCTTGCGGTCACAGGCGCAAGATCTGTTAAATATGCGGATTGCTGCCCCATTCGATTGATGGACGTTACCTCCGCTAAATTTTTAATCATTTCGGCTTCTTTGTCTGTAATCGGATTGGCGGTGTCTGAAATTTCACATACCACTTTTGCTCCTGCTTTTTCCTGCATGGCAGCCTCTGTGCTTTCTGTTGCGTGTAAAATCATGTTTGTACTGAGGATCATGCTGTTGACAAAAAGGAAAATCAACAGCAGCAGCACCGACTTTCCGCGTTTCCGCATCAGATAAAGGAAGCCTCTCTTATAAAAAGGCATCGATCTATCCCTCCTGTTAATTAAACCGGGTAATCAGCACTTTTGTAGCATGGATTTCCCCATCATCCTGTGTTTCTCCATAAACATAAACAGACGTAGATTTTTTTACATCGGAAGCCGTAGCCGCTTCTAATTCCACTGCGCCGGTGGAACTGTTGATGTTGGCAATCTGGAAGGTACAATCTTCTCCATAAGAAACCGTAGTGCTTTCCATGCCGCTTTCCATTCCCTCTGCCGCTGATTTTGCTATCTGCCCATCATCCTGATCGGGAACGACCTGAAAACTTCCATCCTGAAAATCAGCTACGCTGCCTCTTAAACTAGCTGTCTCTACCAAATTGTCCAGATTTGTTGAGTTTTCGCCGCCATCGTCCGATGCTCCTGTGTCACCAGCTTGATTCTCACTCTGACTGTTCACAGATGTCCCACTATCTGCGGCCTGTTCCCCTTTGGAATTTCCACAGCCTGCCAGTGAGAGTGCAAAAATCAAGACTCCAGTTACCATTACTAATTTCATATGTTTCATTTGACATAGCTCCTTTCTGTTTTATGGGCCTATCATACAAAAAAACTTCTGTAAAACTCATCTAAGAAATAAAGAAATCGACCTCAGTTTTTAGAGAACTTTTAGAGGATTTCTTTGCTATACTTGTTATACTGATGATATGAACTAAAAAAGGATGAATGGATTATGAAAATATTGCTTCTGGAGGATGACCTGGATCTATGCGATCTGATACAGAAAGAATTATCCAAAAGCGGGCATACCGTAGACTGCTGTAATGACGGGGAAACAGCCATGCTTTACGCACTCAATAAAGATTATGGCTATGACCTTGCCCTTGTTGACCGGATGCTCCCCATTATAGATGGACTGACAATAATCAAGGCGATGCGAAGAAAGGACATACAGATTCCGGTTATTATTATTACCGGTATGTCTGCCCTCGATGACCGGATCGATGGTCTGGACGGCGGAGCGGACGATTATCTGGTTAAGCCGTTTCATATCCGGGAGTTACTTGCCCGGATAAGGGCATTAACCAGGCGCTCCAAAGAGATCCATGACGATGTAATATTAACTTACGGGGATCTGCAGTTTGACAGAGAAATAAGGGAATTGACCTGCCATGAGCAAAAATTAGACCTGACAGGAAAAGAGGCGGAGCTTCTGTATACATTTATGAAACAGCCGGAAACCCTTTTTACAAAAGAACAGCTTGTTTTAAAGGTCTGGGGAACTGACTCGGATATTACTCCTGGAAATATTGATAATTATATTTCCTTTCTAAGAAAAAGGCTAAAAGAACTTAAAAGCTCCTGTATCATTAAAACGGTATATGCTACAGGCTACAGATTGGAGAACACTCATGCTTAAACAATTATCCAACCGACTACATCTGTTTTTAGCAGGAATCCTAATGGTCATCATTACTTTGATCCTGTGTTTTTCCCTCTGGAATATGTATCAGTCACAGCAGCTTGCTGATATATCCTATATTCAACGTATGACTTCCCTGATCATCTATCAGTTGGAGGACGATACTTCTAGCCCGCAAGCGGTTCTCTCAAACTATGAAAGTGGGACAAATGTTTACAGCATTTTAGAAAATTCGGAAGGAAAGGTGCTATATCAAAGTATTCCTGATACCGCTACTGACTTTGCCAATCTCTTCAAAAAAATAAGTAACAGCATTTCCACGGAAAGCGCAGCGGACAGTCAGAAATTTCAGACGGTAACGGAACAGGGCGGATTTATAGAAATTAATGGAGCAGATCATGACCACTATTATGCTATCCCGGCTACAGTCAGCACGAAAGCGGGAACAGTTTATACATTAGCTTTATTCTATGAGCGGACATCTATTGTAGACCTGCTGTTACGGGAAGCGCCAAAGTATTTATCTATTTGGATCGTTTCCCTGATCAGCATCCTCTTTATCAGCAGGTTTCTCCTGCGAAAAGCCTTTGAGCCAACTGAGCAGATCCTGCAGAGCCAGAAAAATTTTGTTGCCGCTGCTTCACACGAATTAAAATCACCGCTGGCTGTTATCATGGCAAATGTTGAAGCAGTCCATAATACAGAAATACAAGACCCCCAGGCACAAACCTGCTTGAAAACGATTGACTCAGAATGTAGCAGAATGTCTAAGCTCGTAAGAGATATGCTTCTCCTTGCGTCTTCTGATGCTGATAAATGGACCATCCAGAAGAATGATGTAAATATTGATACACTATTGATTACACTGTATGAAGCGTTTGAGCCAGTATGTATCCGTAAATCCATCTTCTTAAAACTTGATATTAGTGAAGAAAGCTACCCTGTACTCTATACAGACCGGGAACGACTGTTTCAGATATTAAGTATCTATCTTGACAATGCAGTCTACTACTCACCAGAAAACAGCACCATTGAGATACGAGCAAGACAGACCGCAAAAGAATTGACCTTTTATGTTGTTGATCACGGATGCGGAATTGCTGAAGAAGACAAACCTTTTATATTTAACCGTTTTTACTGTGCAGATAAATCACGAACAGATAAATCTCATTTTGGCCTGGGATTAAGCATTGCGAAAGAACTCTCAAGAATACTTGGAGGCAAAATAGGATTTGAAGATACGGCTGGTGGCGGGGCCACATTTTATTTGACTATACCTCTGAAATAATGAAACAAAATAGTCAAAGATTAATTATATGTATAAACAAACGGGATATTAATTGGAGCCGCCCTCACGGACGGCTCCCTTTTAACACAGTTATATATCCTTCCCATCTAGCAGAAAGTCGATAATATTATAATGGACAATTCCATTCCTGCTCATATCTACGATGTCGCTGCTGATCACATATTTCGGATAATTGTCATCGATCTTCTCCAGATTGCCAAATTCTCTTGCAATGCAGTCCTCTGACAAGACATAAGCCACCTGGATATAGAGTTTCTTCTGCCCTTTGTAACATACAAAATCAATTTCCTGGGTATCCAGTTTCCCTACCTTCACCTCATATCCCCGACTTAACATTTCCAGATACACCACATTCTCTAACAGCTTACTTGTGTCGATCTGTTCGCTGGCTTTGCTCACATTGCGAAGCCCGATATCACCCGCATAATACTTTTCTGTTGAAGCCAAGATGCTTTTCCCCTTAATATCATATCTTTCCGCTTTTGACAGAATCATACCTGCCTGCAGCTTATCAATATAGTTCAGCACCGTGTCCACTGTGGTCGATTGGCCGGCTGATATCAGGGAACGGCTGATCGAGCGTGCAGAGAACGGATTACCGATATTGTCCAGCAGAAATTCCAGAAGTTTCCTTAAAAGATTTTCATTCCTGATTGCATACCTGGAGAGAATATCTTTCATCACGACAGAATCATAGACATCCTCCAGATATGTGCGGACGGAATGTTCATCCGGCAGCACCAGACGCATCGGCAGGCCGCCGTATTTCAGGTAATCCGTAAAAAGCTGTTTCCTGGTATAAGGAAGCCCATTGATCTCATAAAATTCCTGTATCTCGGACAGTACAAAAGGATACACATGAAAAGAAACATATCTTCCTGCCATATTGGTCGCCAGTTCTCCGGAAAGCAATTTGCTGTTGGAGCCTGTCACATAGATATCACAGTCAAAATCAATACGGAAGGAAGGGATGACTGAGTGCCACTCTTTCACATGCTGGATCTCGTCAAAAAAGAGATATACTTTTCCATCCGCCTGCTCTGCCCGTTCCGTGACGTACTGATAGAAGTTATCTGCATCCTCCAGCTTTTTAAAACGCCGGGACTCAAAATTGATCTCTATGATATTTTCCTTTGGCACTCCACGTTCTAAAAGAACATCACGGATCTGCGAAAGCAGGATTGTCTTTCCACTTCTTCTAAGGCCAATCAATACCTTGATCAGATCCTGGTCAATGAATGGACGTATCTTATCCAAATACAAATTTCGTCTTATCATCTCCATACATTCCACGTCCTTCGTTATTTTTGTCATTATTATACCTCATACTTTTATTATAATCAACTTATTGTCTGTTTATACAAGGACAATTTTATTCTTATAGTTACTTACAGCAGGTTTGATTTCTCCTTCATCTGTTCACGGCTCGTATTGGT
>DWVT01000186.1 GCA_019120075.1 Candidatus Mediterraneibacter excrementigallinarum | reverse complement strand
AAAGCCACGACCGAGATGGAGCGGAGCGGAATCGAGGTGCGTTGCTCGATTGCGGACGGAGCCGATAAACCAAGTGGCGAAAGCTACGACCGAGATGGAGCGAAGCGGAATCGAGGTGCGTTGCTCGATTGCGGCGTTCTACTCCGCAAGAACCCGCACCAGCTCCTTCTGCAGAGCATTCCCCTCCTGTTTCTTCTTCCCGGCCAGTACCAGATTCAGGGAGACGGGCGGATCCAGGGGAATCGAAACGATCCCTCCATGCTGGAAAAGTTCAAGGTTGCTTTTGGGGATGAGACTAACCGCTTCTCCCTCTGTCACTGTGCTGATAATGGTTTCTACCCGGGCAGTACGGATGATCTCGGGATGGATCCCCTGCCGGTCAAATTCCTTCATACAGCAGTGGTATACGCTTGTGTACGGATGCATGAGGATGAAAGGTTCTTCCGCGATCTGGCTCAGAGCAATGCCGGGCTGGTCATTGAGATCAGTGGCAGGATGTCGGCAGGGGAGGACCGCTACCAGCTCGTCCCGGGCCAGAAAATATGTCTGGAAATCTTCATCCTGTACCAGTTCCTCGCGGACTATGACGAGATCGTATTTCCCATATTTTATGCCTTCCAGAAGTTCCTGTTCTTCTGCTTCATCAAGGATGATTCGTGCATTTGGGTGAAGATCACGGAAAGATTTCAGACGGGCTGTCAGGCCATACTGAGCTATGACCGGCAGTGCGCCGATACGCAGAATCTGTTCCGATGCGGCGCGGCAGGAAGCCATCCGGCTGCGCATCCTGTCATACTGCCGGACTAGGACAAGGGCCTCGCGATAGAATGTTTCCCCTGCTTCTGTGAGGGAAGCTTTTCTTCTGCTCCTGTCCATCAGTGTGATATCCAGTTCTTTCTCCAGCTTGCGGATCTGTTTTGAGAGAGAGGACTGGGTGATATGCAGTGTTTCGGCGGCGTCCAGAAACGTGGGTTCTTCCGCTGCGGCAATAAAGCATCTGATCTGTTCGAAGTTCATAGAAATCTCTCCAATCATTCCATTCTGGAAACAATTATACCATAACTAGAATTGATGAGGTACTCCGAAAAGAATAAACTGAGAGACAGAAAGAGTGTTGAGAGAAAGGAGTCCGAAAGAGGATGTATCAGGAAACAGACAACAAAGTGAGAGATTTAAGAAGCGCGCTGAAACTGCTGGAGTCAATGCCAGGTCAGCTGATCGAGACGGATACGGAGACGGATCCGGCGGCAGAACTTTCCGGCGTTTACCGCTATGTGGGAGCAGGAGGAACAGTAAAGCGTCCGACAAAAGAAGGACCGGCGATGATCTTCAACAATATCAAGGGACATCCCGGAGCAAGAGTTGCGATCGGAGTGCTCGCCAGCAGAAAACGGGTGGCGGCTCTTCTGGACTGCAGACCGGAAGATCTGGGAAAGAAACTATGGAACTGTGTGGATCATCCGATCCCGCCGGTCCTGTCAGATGAACCGGCTCCATGCCAGCAGGTCGTACATCGGGCAGATGAGCCGGATTTTGACCTTCAGAAACTGGTTCCCGCGCCCACCAATACGCCGGATGATGCGGGGCCGTATATCACGCTGGGGATGTGCTATGCAAAGCATCCTGACACCGGTGCGAGCGATGTGACGATCCACCGCTTATGCATTCAGGGAAAAGATGAACTGTCGATTTTCTTTACCCCCGGTGCAAGGCATATCGGCGCCATGGCGGACCGTGCGGAAGAACTGGGAATACGGCTCCCGATCTCTATCAGCATCGGAGTGGATCCGGCGATCGAGATCGGCTCCTGCTTTGAGCCGCCGACAACTCCTCTGGGATATGATGAACTCGCCGTGGCGGGCGCGCTGCGCGGTGAGCCGGTAAAACTTTGCCGGTGTCTGACTGTGGATGAGAAAGCCATTGCGAACGCAGAATATGTGATCGAGGGAGAAGTGGTGCCGGGAGCACGAGTCAGAGAAGACCAGAACAGCGGGACAGGCTACGCCATGCCGGAATTCCCGGGATATACAGGACCTGCCAGCAGTGAATGCAGGCTGATCAGGGTAAAGGCGGTCACGCACAGAGAGCGGCCCATCATGCAGACATGTATCGGACCCAGCGAGGAGCATGTTTCCATGGCGGGGATCCCGACAGAGGCAAGTATTTACGGAATGATCGAGAAGGCAATGCCGGGACGGCTTCAGAATGTGTACTGCGCTTCACCGGGTGGCGGAAAATTCATGGCGGTCCTTCAGTTCAAAAAGCTCTCTCCAAGCGACGAGGGAAGACAGCGCCAGGCGGCGCTCCTTGCATTTTCCGCGTTCAGTGAACTGAAGCACATTTTCCTTGTGGACGAGGATGTGGACTGCTTCGATATGAAAGATGTCCTCTGGGCGATGAACACCAGATTCCAGGGGGATGCGGATATTATCACGATTCCGGGGGTAAGGTGCCATCCGCTGGATCCGTCCAATGACCCCACCTGTGATCCGAGCATCCGGGATCACGGGATCGCATGCAAGACGATCTTTGACTGCACTGTGCCTTATGATCAGAAACACAGATTTGTACGTGCCTGCTTTATGGAGGTGGAACCGGAAAGATGGCTGAACGGACAGGAGAGGTAAGAAAGAAGCGGATCATTGTCGGGGCCACGGGAGCGAGCGGAAGCCCGCTCCTGCTCCAATGTCTTCAGCTTATCCGGGAAGCTCCGGAATATGAGTCCTGGCTGGTCATGAGTGAAAGTGCCAGACTGACCATGGAGGAGGAGACGGGGATGCCGTCTTCGGAGGCAGAGAAACTGGCGGATCATGTGCTGGAGCCGGGGGACATCGGAGCCGGACCGGCCAGCGGTTCCTTCCGGACAGAAGGGATGCTGATCGTGCCCTGCAGCATGAAAACTGTCGCCGGGATATGCAGCGGATATGCAGATAACCTGATCCTCCGTGCGGCGGATGTGACGATAAAAGAGCAGAGGACTCTTGTGCTTGCGGCGCGTGAGACCCCTCTGAGTGTGATCCACCTGAGGAATTTAAGCACATTGGCAGGGATTCCTGGAGTCAGGATCATTCCGCCGATGATGACGTTTTATAATCATCCGGAGACTATCGACGATATGGTCTATCATATCGCCGCGAAACTGTTGGAACCCTTTGGGATCGAGGCGGCTTCGTACAGAAGATGGGAGGGCATCGGACATGGAAAATGACAGAAGATCAGAAGATGAGATCAGGTCAGAACGCGGGGAGAGACAGGAGGATGACATCCTGTGCGAGGCGATTCCAGGAGGAATTCTCCTGACAGGAAACGCTGGCGGTGGGAAACTTTTTATGCGGGCTGAGGAGACAGGAAGAGACTGGACCGTTATTGTTACCGGCGGCGCAGCGCCCCACATCGGCTGCGCTGTGCTCGCAGTCCCGCGAGAATCCCTCCGCGGAGACGGGAAGCGTAGCAGCACGACGTCGGTCCTGAATGTAACGGGGCATAAAGATGAGGAAATATGCCGCTATGCAGCGGAGCGGCTGGCGGCGGCAACCGGGAGGATCGTGGTTTGCACCGGAGGCGTTCACATCGAGGGGATCACGAAAGATCAGATTGACGGGATCAGAGATATGGCTGCGGAAATGACGGAGAGGCTGGTCAGAGCGGCTGTTATGAAATAAAAATGTAATATATTTATGGAAAGAAGGGAAATCAAATGAGTGACAGTCTGATATTTGACGACAGCAGATATACGGTGGAGACCGTGGAAATGGAAGGTCAGGCTCTGACTTACAGGGCTTTCGAAAATATTCCTTATGTGGAGCATCCGGCGGACCCGAAGATGCAGAGACTGAGCATCTTTGTGCCGGAGTCATACTATGAGGGAAAGACGATTGGCCCATATGATATTAAGAGCGCGCCGATCTTCATGCCTAACACGGTGGGCGGATATATGCCCGGTCCCCAGGAAAGACCGGGAAGAGACTTTATGGGGAAGGTAAACGCGTCGTTCTATGCGCTGCTCCACGGGTATGTGGTTGTATCTCCGGGAGTGCGGGGACGCGAGATGAAGGATGAAAACGGAAAATTCATCGGTATGGCTCCGGCGATGCTGTGTGATCTGAAGGCGGCTGTGCGTTACCTGAGACACAATGCGGACCGGATTCCGGGGGACGCGGAGAAGATCATCTCCAACGGGACCAGTGCCGGAGGCGCGGCGTCTTCCCTGCTTGGCGCGACGGGGAACCATCCGGACTATGAACCCTGTCTCGAGGAGATGGGAGCGGCAAAGGAAAGAGATAATATTTTTGCCGCGTCATGTTACTGCCCGATCACAAATCTGGATCACGCGGATATGGCTTATGAATGGGAGTTTGCCGGGATCATGGATTACCACGGGACAAGAGTCGAGCCGCCGGCTCCGGGAGAGACTGCTCCGAGGATCACGCCGATCGACGGTGAGATGAGTGAAGAGCAGAAGGGCTGGTCAGAAGAACTTGGAAAGATGTTCCCTGATTATGTGAACAGCCGTGACCTGCTGGATGAGAAGGGCCAGAAGCTGACACTGGATCCGGACGGAAACGGATCATTTAAAGACTATGTTGCGTCCGTTGTGGCGGAGTCAGCGCAGAAAGAGATCGACATCAACCGGGCACGGAAAGAGAACGCGGCGGCAGGCAAAGAGAACGGGGAGAAACAGTGCGGGAAGAAACCGCAGCATCCGGGGTTGCCTCCCTATGCGGATCCGATGGAGCAGGAATGGCTGACCGTAAAGGACGGAAAGGTGACAGATGTTGATTTCGCTGCTTATGTCAGGTTCCGCACCAGGATGAAACAGACGCCAGCATTTGACAACACTTCTCTCGGAACGCCGGAGAATGAGCTGTTTGGAAATGCGGAAACACAGTTCCGGCATTTCACGGAATTCAGTGCGTCCCACAGCAAAGCGGGCGGCGAGATGGCGGAGAAAAAGCAGATCCGCATGATGAACCCCATGTATTACATCGGGGATGAGAATGCAGTGAAGGCGGAGCACTACCGCATCCGTCACGGATCTGTGGACAGAGATACCTCTCTTGCCATTTCCGCGATGCTCGCGCTGAAGCTGAAAGATCAGGGCGTAGATACAGATTTCGCATACCCGTGGGGACTGCCTCACGCGGGAGATTATGATCTGAACGAGCTGTTTGCGTGGATTGACGGAATCTGCGCAAAGTGAAGTAATTGAATAGAGGAGAAAAAAGCAGAAGGAGTTCCGAAGCGTGTACGCATACGCCCCGGAACTCCTTTTCAGGAATCTATAATGTTCTGTTTTGTCATACGGACTGCGATGATTTGATTTATTTTAAGTCAAAGAACTCCCGTATCTGTTCTTCTATGATACGCATCAGTCGCTGCCTTGTCTCTACGGCGGCCCAGGCAATGTGGGGCGTGATGAGCAGGCGGCTCTTATCTTCCACAGTCAAAAGCGGATTGTCATTTACCATGGGCTCTGTACAGAGAACGTCCAGTCCGGCTGCCTTGATCTCTCCGGTGTTGAGCGCTGCGGCAAGATCCGCCTCATTGACGATCGGGCCTCTCCCCAGGTTCAGGAGAATGGCGGAGGACTTCATCTTCTGGAAGGCTTCGGCGTTCATGATCCCCTCGGTATGTTCGTTCAGGGGAGCGTGGATGGAGAGGATATCGGACTCAGAGAGCAGCGTGTCAAAATCTACCTGATGATATCCTTCCTGAGCGGGGGCACCGGAGGCGGAATAGTAGATGACGTCTGCGCCGAACATGCCGGCAATGTCCGCGACGCGCCGCCCGATGGCTCCCAGACCCAGGATTCCCCAGGTCATGCCTCCGAGTTCGTGGAAGGTCTTTGCAAAATGTGTGAAGATCCGGTCATTGATATAGCGGCCTTCTCTGACATAATCGTCGTAATATCTCAGATTTTCCATAAGATAAAACAGGATGGCGAATGTGTGCTGGGCTACGGATTCTGTGGAGTATCCGGCTACATTGCGCCATTCGATCCCGCGCTGGGCAAGGTAATCTTTATCCAGGTTGTTTGTCCCGGTGGCGGTCACGCAGACCAGTTTCAGTTTCCCGGCAGTTGAGATCGTCTGCCGGTTTACGGGTACTTTGTTTATGACGATCACATCGGCATCCGTTACCCGGTCCGGGGCTTCCTCCGGAGTGGTGAAGGGATATCTTACGACTTCTCCCATCTGTTCAAACTGTGTGTAATCAATGTCGTCGCCAAGGGTTTTGGCGTCTAAGAATACGATTTTCATATGAATCTCCATTCCGCCGCCTTTTGTGCTGGCGGCACTGTGTTCTTGTATAAAATTTTCCGACTTTGCGGCGGGAAAATTTGAGCGTGACAGCCTGAGGTCTGAGTGGAGAGCACAGGCTATAACGGTTTGATTATAGCATCTTTGGACGTGGCGGAAAAGAGATTGATTTTATGGAAGCCGGGAGGTATAATTACGTTACATCAAAATCCCGGGCGAACGGATTTCTTACAGTTTCAAAGTCCGGAGCGGAAAGCTGTCTTTAGCAGACGGTACATATCTCAATTTTCATGGCGTTTCAGCCGGAGATACCACATTTTGATGAAGAAAAAAATTTTATAAAGGGAGGAGCTGCCTATGGGAAAAGCAGACATTGCGGTTAAGAACTGGCTGAGCGACAAAGAAAGATTTGCAGACCTGTTCAACGGGACGGTATTCGGAGGAAAGCAGGTGGTGTTGCCGGAGAATCTGGAAGATATGGACCGGGAGACAGATATTATTGTTACAGATAAAAGAGAGAAGGAACGCGGCGTTCAGAGGTTCAGAGATATCGTGAAAAAATGGGAAAAAGGGTTCATGCTGGCGATTCTGGCTTGTGAGGCACAGGATAAGGTACATTATGCCATGCCAGTGAGAAACATGACGCAGGACAGTCTGACTTATACAGACCAGATCAGAGAACAGTGGAAAATGGGAGGACATGTAAAAAAAGAAGGTAAAGAGAAAACGGGGAGCAGCTTGAGTCAGGAAGAATATCTGTCCCGTTTTCGGAAAGACGACCGAATCTTTCCGGTTATCACCCTTGTGTTTTATTATGATCTGAAAGAATGGGATGGAGCAGTGGAACTTTATGATATGTTCCGGATAGATCCGTCCTTAAAAGAAACAGAACTTTTGAAAAGATATATTCCAAATTATCGGATCAACCTGATCGATGCGGGACGTGTGGCTGATATTACGCGGTTCCACACGGATTTACAACAAATGTTTGGCATGTTAAAATACAGGGAAGACAAGGAAAATCTTAAAAGCTATATGCAGAGGAACAGAGATTATTTCGGACAGGTGGACGTGGAGACGTATCAGGCGCTGGGAGTATTTCTGCGTTCTGAGAATAAACTGAAAGAGATCATAGATCCCGGAGAGGAGGAACGGATTGATATGTGCAAGGCATTGGATGACATTTATGCAGACGGCGTAAAAGATGGAGAAAGAGTAGGTAAGGAAGCGGGAAGAGAAGAAGGACGAGCTTTTATCATCAGCAGGATGCTGAAAAATGGCCTGGAAATGACAGAAATCAAGAAATATACTGAGGCGACGGATCAGGAGATTGATCGGGTAAAAGGGATGATGTAGTAGCAGAAAACGGAAAAATGGGCAGATGATCCGCTGTCCGTTTTTCCTGTAACGGAGACGAGCCAAAGTCCGGGCTTGCCCGAGACTTTGCGGCCGCTTACAATCCTGAAATGTGCCTTTTGACACTTCTGGTGATTGATTTTCAGATTTCGCAGTGCTATGATAAATTTCTGCGTTTTGAGAATAAGCTGAAAGAGATCATAGATCCCGGAGAGGAGGAATGGATTGATATGTGCAAGGCATTGGATGATATTTATGCAGACGGCGTAAAAGATGGCGAAAGGACAGGTAAGATAGCCGGGAGAAAAGAAGGAAGAGAGGCTGGAAGAGAAGAGGGCCGGTCTTTTATCATCAGCCGGATGCTGAAAAATGGCCTGGAGATGACAGAAATCAAGAAGTACACAGAGGCGACGGATCAGGAGATTGAGAAAGTGAAGAAGTCTCTGAACGTATAGAATTGAAGATGGGAATAGAAGTAGATCAGGGAGGCATGAAGCTTCCCTTTTTCTTTTGGACAAAATAAGGATAAAAAGAACAAAATAGGGTTATTTGACGGGAGCGATACCTGATAGAATATTTTCAGAAAGAAAGCGATAACAGCTTATACTCGGAGAAGAAAGTTATTTTAAAGAATGGAAATGAGGAGGTATCAGAATGAAAAAGCAAATATATAATCCGTATCTTCCGTCCTGGGAGTACATTCCGGACGGGGAGCCTCGTGTCTTTGACGGCAGGGTATATGTATTTGGGTCTCATGACAGGTTTAATGGTTATGCATTCTGTCTGAATGATTATGTCTGCTGGTCCGCACCGGAAGATGATCTTACACAGTGGAGATATGAAGGAGTGATCTACAGGCGGGGACAGGATCCGAAAAATCCGGAAGGGGAACATATCTTTCAGGCGCCGGATGTTGTCAGGGGTCCGGACGGGAGATATTATCTGTATTATGTGATGGGCGGATTTTCGGTGGTTTCCGTCGCCGTGTGTGACGAGCCGGCGGGACAGTATGAATTTTACGGCTATGTTCATCATTCGGACGGAACCCTTTTGGGCGAGCGTGCCGGAGATTCTCCGCAGTTTGATCCCGGAGTGCTTGTGGAGGGAGAAAATATTTATCTCTATACAGGATTCTGCGCGCCGAGCGATAAAAAGGCAGAAGGGGCGGAGGTTACGGTCCTGGAGCCGGATATGTTGACAGTAAAAGAAGCTCCGCGCATTGTGGCGCCGGGAGTGAACACTGCGAAGGGGACGTCTTTTGAGGGACATGAGTTCTTTGAAGCGTCGTCTATCCGCAAGGTGAATGAGAAGTATTATTTTATTTATTCGTCGGTGCTTTACCATGAACTCTGCTATGCTGTATCAGATTCTCCGCTGGGAGGTTTTGAGTGGAAGGGAGTTCTCGTGAGTAATAATGACATCGGGATCTCATCCTGGAAACCTGCGGAAAAGCCTATGTTCTACGGAGGAAACAATCACGGAAGTATTGCCGAGCTCAATGGGAAATGGTATATCTTTTATCACCGCCAGACAAACGGAACGAGCTACAGCAGACAGGGGTGTGCGGAACTGCTCCATATGAACAGTGACGGCAGTTTTGAGCAGGCGGAGATGACTTCCTGCGGACTGAACGGCGGACCGCTTGAAGGAAAAGGAGAGTATCCGGCGTATATTGTCTGCTGTCTGTTCTGTCCGACAGAGGAAGCCTACAGCGCGCCGCCGGGAGAGTGGATGGACGCGAGATTCCCGAAGATCACTCAGGACGGGAAGGACGGAGACCAGGTTGACGGATATATCGCAAATATGAAAACAGGCGCGACAGCAGGATTCAAATATTTTGACTGCCGCGGGATAAAACGTATCACGATCCGGACGAGGGGATTTGCGGAAGGAAGATTCTTTGTAAAGACAAAATGGGACGGCAAGGTCCTGGGAAGCATAGACATCCATATTTCAGATGAGTGGAAAGCATGGACAGGAGATGTTGTGTTGCCCGACGGTGTGAATGCACTGTTTTTCGAATATGAAGGGATGGGAAACCCGTCGCTGGCGTCATTTGAATTGGAATAGAAAATAAAACAGCACAAAATTTAAACGAGGACAATATAAGAACAAAAAAAGCAAAATAAGAATATTTCCACAGATATGATTCTGCTACAATACACTCAACAACAAAAGCAGCCGGTAAAGCTTTTAGCTGGAGCAGATGAATGATAAGTCTGATAAATTATGAATCTAAGGAGGAGAAAAAATGCAGGGTTTAGCAACAAAACATAATGACCCGGAAGCAAGGCTGGGATGGGGCGAACGGCTTGGATATGGTTCGGGCCAGCTTGGAATGAACGCGATCAACGCTGTGATCGGATCGTTCCTGACAATTTATTTCACAAACGCGGCGCTGCTCGATGCAGGTATCATCGCATCGATCATCGCGGTATCAAAGGTATTCGACGGTATTTCGGATCTGATCATGGGAAATATCGTGGACCGTACGAAATCAAGATTCGGCAAAGCCCGTGTATGGCTGATGCGGATGTGTATCCCGTTTGCGATCACGACGGTGCTTTTGTTCACGGTTCCGTCCAACTGGCCGGAGATGGCAAAATATGTATATGTATTCATTTTCTATAACCTGGTAAATACAGTCTGCTTTACATCCATGGCAGTTCCGTATTATTCCATGATCTCTCTCATGACAAAGAACGCATACGAAAGAGGAATGCTCGGAAACGTACAGCAGATTTTCCAGACACTGGCGAACGTGATCATCAATTCTGTATTTGTTGTTATGCTGACAGCGTTCACAGACAATACAGAAAATATTTATACCCAGAGAGCATTTACGCTGACCATGATCGTGATCTCAGTTGCAATGGTGATCCTCTCCCTGGTCTGCTTCTTCACTACAAAAGAGCGGGTGAAGGATGAGACTTCTGAGAATGCTTCTGAAGGAAAGAAAGAAAATGCGGCAAATCCGATCGCTGCATTCAAGGCTCTGATCAAGAACAGATACTGGGTGACAATGATCTTTGCAAACTTCGTGATCTTCTTTGTGGTCATCATGTATTCTGTAGGAAACGTATATTACTGTCAGTACATTTATGGTGATATGAGCTGGTATGGCTGGATGTCCAACGCAATCTCCATTGCACAGTTTGCGATCATGTTCATCACACCGTTCTTTATGAAGAAGTTTGGAAAAGCAAATATCTATAAAGCAGGTATGCTGTTCATGACACTCGGTTTCCTCGGATTCGGCCTGTTTGCCCACAGCCTTCCGACCATCGTCATCTTCAACGCACTGAAAGGTCTCGGCCTTGGAATGAGCGGCGGCATGGCAATGGGAATGATCGCTGATACGATTACATACAGCAGACTGAAGAGCGGGATCGATCCGGTCGGAATGGGAAATGCGGCGATGTCTGCATCACAGAAACTGGGACTTGGTATTGGAACAGCCGTTCTTGGCTGGGTGATGGATGCGGCAGGATTCGATGCATCTCTGGATGTGCAGGGGATCGCGCAGCCGGATTCCGTTATCACAGCGATCCAGTTCCTGTATAACTGGATCCCGGTCATCATGTGCGCGCTTGTCTTCATCGTACTGGTTGCCCTTTATGACATTGAGAAGAAGCTCCCGGAGATGGAGAAAACCGCTAAATAACAGGAAATAGTGATGCTGTTCACAGGAACAGAAGAAAAGAAGAAGGACTGTTTGATATGACAGTCCTTTTCCTGTAAAATGAGAAAGGAAAGGATGTAAGGCTATGCAGATCACAGATGTAAAGATCAATGGAATGAGAAATCCCATCGGATATGAGTATAAGAACCCGCGGATCAGCTGGAAGGTGCGGGAAACAGAAGCGAAGCATCAGACCGGCGCCAGGATCGAGGTGGCGGAAGACGCGGGATTTCAGGATGTTTTCTATGTGAAAGAAGGGGAGGATCTGTCCTCACTGGGAGAACTGCTGGAGATCGAACTGAAACCATATACAAGATATTATGCCCGGGTGCAGGTGGAGAACGAACTGGGCGAAGAGGCAGTGAGCGATCCGGTGTATTTTGAGACCGGGAAGATGGATCAGCCCTGGATCGGGAAATGGATCACCACGCAGGATGGGGATAATTTCCATCCGGTGTTCAGCAGATCGTTCCGGCCGGCGGGAAAAGTGCGCAGCGCCAGGCTCTACATATCCGGGCTGGGACTTTTCAAGGCGGAGCTGAACGGAAAGCCGGTCAGCGAGGAGGTGCTGACTCCTTACTACAGCAACTATCACGATGAGGTCCAGTACCTGACCTTTGACATCACAGATCTGGTCAGCGAGGAGAATACGCTGAAGGTTTCCCTTGGAAACGGATGGTACAAAGGAAAATTCGGGCTTGCCGGGCTGAAGGAGAATTTCGGAAGCCGCTTCCAGATGATTGCGGAGATCCGGATCACCTGTGAGGACGGAAGCGTCCAGGTCATCCCAACGGATGAGAACTGGACTTATACAGGTTCCGACACAGAGGCGAGCGATATCTACGACGGGGAAGTCCTGAACCGGCTGCTCTGGGAAGGGAAGGCAAATGAGGAAAAACATGCGGTCCTGACGGAAGCAGAAGGAAAGCTGGTGGAGAGATACAGTCTGCCCCTTCTGGAGATGGAGGATATGAATGTGAAAGAGATCATCTTCACTCCGGCGGGGGAGACAGTCCTGGATTTCGGACAGAACTTTGCGGGATATCCGGTGTTTTATTCCCGTCAGCCGAAGGGAACGAAGATCGTGCTGGACTTCGGAGAAATCCTGCAGGACGGGAATTTCTATAATGAGAACTACCGGTCCGCAAAATCCCGGTTCACTTATATTTCGGACGGAAGAGAAGAGTGGGTGAAACCGTCCTTTACGTATTTCGGATTCCGGTATGTGAGAGTGACCGGATGGACGGGGGATCTGTGGAAAGAGAATTTCGTCGGAAAGGCTGTCTATTCCTGCATGGACGTGACCGGCAAGATGGAGACCGGACATGTCGGAGTGAATCAGCTTTTCTCCAATGCCATGTGGGGACAGAAATCCAACTTTGTGGACTTCCCCACAGACTGTCCGCAGCGGGATGAGCGGCTGGGATGGACCGGAGACGCTCAGGTATTCTGCGGAACCGCAAGCTACAATATGGATACCGCGGCGTTCTATCACAAATTTATCCATGACCTGCGGACCGAGCAGGTGAAACTGGACGGCGTGCTTCCGGGCGTGATCCCTGTGTTCGACAAAAATGCGGCGATCTTCAGCAGTGTCTGGGGTGACATCGCAACCTTTCTTCCGACCGTGCTTTACGAGCATTACGGAGACATCTATGCTCTGGAAGAATACTATCCGATGATGAAGGACTGGGTGGACAAGATCACGAAGGAGGACAAGGCGAGAGGACAGAGATATCTGTTTGATTACGGGAACCAGCTGGGCGACTGGCTTGCCCTGGACGGGCGCACCCAACAGAGCATGAAGGGCGGGACAGACGATTATTTTATCGGTTCCTGCTACTACGCGGCGTCTGTGAAGAAGACGGCGGATGCGGCGAAGGCGCTGGGACTCGCAGAAGATGAGGCGTATTACCGGGATCTCTATGAGAAAATTTACGCGGCGATCCTGAAGGAATATTTCTCCGATACCGGAAGACTGTGCATTGATACACAGACAGCTTATATCGTGGCCTTGTATTTCGGCATCTATAAAGATAAGGAACGGGTCATCGAAGGGCTGAGGAGCCGTCTCTATAAGGATTGCTATAAACTGAAAGGCGGATTCGTGGGCGCACCCATCATGTGCCGTGTTATGGCGGAGAACGGGATGGAGGAAGAGGCGTTCTACTACCTGCTCCAGGAAGGATATCCGGGGTGGATGCACTGCATTAATCTGGGAGCGACGACGATCTGGGAGAGATGGAATTCTGTCCTGGATGACGGACACTTGAGCGGGACTATGATGAATTCTCTGAACCATTATTCTTTCGGAGCTGTCGTGGAATACCTTTACCGGGATGTGGCGGGACTGAAGGCGCTGGAGCCGGGATTCAAGAAGGCGCTGATCACACCGCTCATGAACCAGAAGATGAAATATATGGACATGACTTATGATTCCGCTATGGGAACCTACCGGGTGGCATGGCGTATCCAGATCAACGGAAATGTAAAAGTAGAGGTGGAAGTTCCCTTCGGGTGCAGCGCGGTCATCGGACTGCCATTCTATGAAGGCGGCGTTATAGAGGTGGAAGCGGGGAAATACGAGTATGAATACCTGCCGACACAGGATCTCCGCTGCCTGTACACAAAGAAGACATTGTTCAAGGATATGATGCAGGATGAGAAGACAATGGAGATCATTGACCGGATCTCGCCGCTTCTGAGTCATTTCCTTGGCTCCGGGGATGAAGAGTTCTTAAACGAGAGTCTGGAGACGCTTCAGGGAATGTTCTTCATGGGATTTTCCCCGGAGGAGATCGAGAAGCTGACAGACGAGCTGACGCAGTTGAAAGAGACACTGTAAAACGACCGGAAAAGGAGAGAGGGCATGGAAAAATTCCGTTATCAGTTTGAAAGGTTATCGCTTCTGATCCGGACGGGGATCTTTCTCTGCGAGGGGGAGGAAGTGGAGGAGTACCGCCCGAATGCGGCTTTTAACCCCATACGGGATAATCAGACATTTCGGGAGAAGCTGACCGCGCTGACGTGGGAGCAGGAGACGCCCCTTCTTTATCAGGACGCCTGGCAGGTGGCGTATATCGGGATCCGGGAGGAAGAGAAAGTGCTCCTTGCGGGTCCTATAGGCCTGGAAAACTTAAGCCAGGTAGATCTGAGGAGATATTACAGGGAATACGGCATCCGGTCGGGGGCAGGAAGACCGATACCGGCGTTCCCTCTCTCCGTGATCCTTGCTGTCACACAGATGATGGCGAAAGAATTCGCGGACAGGGAGTATACGGAGGAGGAGCTTCTGTCTGCAAACAATATGAAAGCGGAATCCGGCGAGCAGATCGAGAAGGAACAGATGCTTTTTGAAATCCGGGAAGATGAGCAGGAGCGTTATCACCACACCTATCAGGAGGAGCGAAAACTCCTGGACTGTGTGAGAGAGGGAAAGACTGAGGAGGCTGTGAGGTACTGCGGAGACATGGATATGGGAATGGGCCGCCTGGGGCACCGGGATATCATCCACTGGAGCAATACCGCTGTGGTGGCGATCACACTCTGCGTCCGTGCGGCCATCGAAGGGGGATTAAGTCCTGCAGAGGCGTACCAGACCAGTGATTTCTATATCCAGAAAACGGAGGAATGCAGAAAGGTGGCGGATCTTCTGGAGCTGCGAAACGCGGCTGTCCGGGATCTGACAAACCGTGTCAGGAAGAAGATAGAAGGAAGAAAGCACTCAAGTTATGTGGATAAATGCATGGATTATGTCAGCAAGCATTACAAGGAGAAGATCTATCTCCAGGATATGGCGGACAGCATGGGGCTGAGCAGCACCTATCTTTCAAGACTGTTCTCGCGGGAGACGGGGATGCGGCTCCAGGATTATATCAATTCCTTCCGGGTGGAGCGGGCGGCGAACCTGCTGCTCTACTCGGAGGAGAGCATTTCCTATATCGCAGAGTATGTCAATTTCCCGTCACAGAGCTATTTCGGGAAAATGTTCCGGAAATACAAGCACATGACTCCAAAGGAATATCGGGACAGGTACAAGCCTTCGGAGTTTACGACAGATTAATACAGGCAGCATGTTTTCAGGGAAAATCAGGTGAAAAACTGATTCTCCCTTTTTTTCTGTCAATATTGTAATTTGAGGGGGATAAGGCGGACTGCTCAGATGCATTTCCCTATATCTCTGAAAAATTTTCTTTTAATTTTTCCAACAAAAGTGCAGCTGCAGGACTGAACACCTGATATTTTTTCCAGATAATGTACATAGGTGACGTAAGTGCCGGTTCCAATGGCCGGAAGCATAAATCGCTGTCTGGTCCGGTGTAGACCAACCCGTCAAACCCTAAAACGCAGCCAAAGCCTTCCCGTACCATGACGGAGGTGTTGAACAGCAAATCATAGGTGGCCACCACATTCAGCCTGTCCTGAACTTCGCCAAACCAGCGCGGCATTTCCTCCCGCATGGCCTGACGGGACAAGATCAGGGGAATCTCGATCAGGTCGTGCAGGTGGATACAAGAATGTTCTGCCAGAGGATGATCTTTGCGCATGATCAGACCCCAGTGATCTTGTGACGGCATTTTCAGATAATTATACTTTGTCAGGTCTGCCTCCTGGATGATGATGGCAAAATCCAGAAGTCCCCGGTCTAACCGCTCATTTACAGCATCGGTCCCGCTGCTGTAAAAGTGGTAACGGATGCAGGGGTATTGCTCTTGCAGTGACTGGATGACCTGGATAAAGGGGGCTATCCCGTTGGACTCTGCACATCCGATATGGATATCACCGCCATTGATTTCGTCCAGTGCCTGAAACTCTGCAATGGTCTTATCTGCCATATCCAGGATGTCCTCAGCACGCTTGCGAAGGAGCATCCCTTCTTCTGTTAAACTCACACTATAATTGCTGCGGGTGAACAGCTTCTTTCCAAGTTCTTCTTCCAGTTCTTTAATCTGGCGTGACAAAGTAGGCTGTGAAATATGAAGCCGCTGGGCGGCGTGGGTCATATTGCCTTCCCGTGCTGTCTCCAAAAAGTAACGTAATACACGAAGTTCCATTTCCCTGTCTCCTATTCCATTTTGTTTAAAGCCAGTATAGCACAAAAGAGATATTCGTATTAAGAATAACTGGGGATAGAAACTAAATATTTTATATTACCGTTGCATGGCATTATAATGAATCTGAACGTATAAAAGTATAACGAAAGGCGGGGAGGGCTAAATGGAATATTTTACTTTGAACAATGGTGTAACATTACCGGCCGTGGGCTTTGGCACCTGGGATGTGCGGGGCGAAGCGGGGAAAAACGCAATTCTGACCGCGCTGGAACTGGGCTATCGTCTTATTGATACCGCCCAGATGTATGACAATGAGGAGATTGTAGGTAAGGCTGTTCGGGAGAGCGGTTTGCACAGGCAGGAGATTTTTATAACGACCAAGCTGTACCGGCCCAGTGCCGGCTATCAAAAGGCCAAGGCCGGTATTGAAAAATCTCTGCAGACCTTGCAGACGGATTATATTGATCTGCTGCTGATCCACGAACCCTATGAGAATGCTCTGGAAATGTATGAAGCACTTAAGGAAGCATATGAAGCAGGCGCGGTGCGGGCCATCGGTATCTCCAATTTTGGACAGAAGGAATATGACCGCTTTCTGCAGTACTGCGGTGTCGTACCTGCCGTCGATCAGGTGGAGTCCCATGTCTATTATCCTCAACTGGAGTTGAAGGAGCAGCTTACCCGCCACGGTACACAGATGCAGTCGTGGGCGTCCTTCACCGAGGGGAGGAGAAATATTTTTGCCGATCCGCTGCTGAACCAGATCGGTATAAAATACGGAAAAACTGCCGGACAGGTGGCATTGCGCTATCTGACTCAGAGCGGGATCGCAGTTATTCCCAAATCGGTTCACCGGGATCGGATGGAACAAAATCTGCACAGTATGGACTTTACTCTGTCGCAAGAAGATTTAGAACAGTTAAGCAGTTTAAATGAGGGAAACTCCCTATTTGGGTGGTACTGAACAGGAGGTATTTACATTGAGCTATAAGGAAATCGAGAAACGGGCCGCTGAGATGGGGCTTCCCGTTTACCAGTATCAGCGCGTTGCGGTCCAAAGGGCCATGCGGCTCACCACGGAATTGAATTACCAGTACCATGAACCGGAGGAAGTGGTCCGCCTGTTTTCGGAACTGATCGGTAAGCCTGTAGGCGAAGGGTTCTGTCTGTTTCCGCCTTTTTATGCCGACTATGGGCAGAACATTACCATTGGGAAAAACGTATTTCTTAATACAGGCTGTCACTTTCAAGACCAGGGAGGCATCACGATTGGTGATGGCGCTATTGTAGCAGCCGGAGCAGTTGTAACTAAGGATGTACCTACCATGGCTGTCGTGGGTGATGTTCCGGTAAAAATTATCAAAACGATTCCACTTGGGGAGGAGGCAAACGAATGAAGCGGATTTTGGCGTTGATCCTGATGTTTATGTTTCTGCTGGGGATGCCTGCCTGCAGTCAAACTCAGCAGGAAATGCCTGCCGTCGGCGAAAGTGCCGGGGGCTCTGCTCCAGAGGAGGAAAAGAAATCTGCTGCGGAGAATCCGGGCCATTTCAATCGGTCTTTCCAACTGGTACATCGAGGAACTGGAGGAATTTCTGCCACAGGTAAACATTACTCCCGCTTTGGTGCAGAATGAAATTCACCCCTACTATCAGGAACCGGACGTGGTGCCATATATCCAGAAGTTGGGCATTACGGTACAGGGCTGGTATCCCTTCGGCGGTCGGGGTCATACATTGGAGCTGCTGGGGAATGAAACAATCTCCGCCATAGCGGAGAGCCACGGCGTCACTTCCGCGCAGGTGATTTTGCGGTGGAACCTCCAGCGCGGCGTTGTGGTCGTCCCTGGTTCCAGCAACCCCGATCACATCCGTGAAAACCTTGAACTGTTCGACTTCGAGCTTACAGATGAGGAAATGGCGCAGATTGTCGCGTTGAACCGGGATGAAAAACACGACTGGTATTAAAATTAAAAAGGAGAGCAGACAATGAAAGTTTTAGCAATCAACAGCAGCGCCCGGAAGGATGGAAATACGGCCATTCTGATTAACCGGGTATTGGAGGAACTAAAAAAAGAGGGCATTGAAACCGAGGTGATCCAGCTTGCCGGACAGGTTATCGAGCCCTGCAAGGCCTGCTGGGCCTGCAGCGGGCAGGGAAACTGTATCCATGGAAAAGATAACTTCCGGGATGTGTTCGACAAGATGAAGGAAGCGGATGGTATTCTGTTAGGTTCGCCGGTCTATTCGGCCAATATCTCTGCCAATATGCAGGCACTGCTGGAGCGTGCCGCGGTGGTCAGCGATATGAATCCCGGATTGTTAGTTCATAAAGCAGGTGCCGCAGTGGTGGCTGCGCGGCGTGGTGGAGCGATGAACGCCGTAGATGCTATGAATCACTTTTTCCTCAATCACGAAATGTTTGTGGTGGGTTCGACCTATTGGAATATGGCGTATGGTCAGTTGCCTGGTGATGTAGAAAAGGATGCCGAGGGACTTGCCAATATGGAAAACCTGGGGAAGAATATGGCTTATCTTTTGAAGGCGCTGAAGGCAGCCGCTTGATATTCCAGACAATTCCGACATTTGCAGAGTGGTGCCAGGATAATCAGAAAATAGATGGAATTTCTATATGAAAAGCCGGGGAGAGGACAGATTTATGTCAAACCCCGGCATTATTGTTATATAAAACAGAGCAAGATCATGACAAAAACTGCAAAATAAGAATACGATAAAATAGTATAAGCTGTTATGATAACAGAAAGAAGAAAGTACGGAGGGATGGTCATGAAATTCTATGAAGCAGTTAAAGTAAGCGATTCTCTTACTAGGATAAAGAGCAAAACAGGTGAGCTCCTTTATCTTGCGGAAGGAACGGAGCGGGCAGTTCTGATCGATACCTGTGTAGGTGTGGGACATCTGAAGGAGTTTGTCTCCGGTCTGACGGAGAAACCGCTGACAGTCCTGCTGACTCACGGGCATGTGGATCATGCCATGGGCGCGCCGGAGTTCGACGAGGTATATATGAATTTGAAGGATGTGCCGCTCTATCAGAGACAGTGCTCCCTGGAAGAGAGAAAGGGGTATCTGGCAGCAGGACTTGGCGATGCGTTCGGGCAGATTCCGGGAGACGCCTATGTGCAGCCGGAGAAGGACTATGCATTCCGGGAGCTTGCCGACGGGATGGCGTTCGATCTCGGAGGGCTCCATATTGACGCTTTTGAATTTCCGGGACACACGAAAGGGAGCATGGTGTTCCTTTTAAGGGAGATGCGGATCCTGATCCTGGGAGACGCCTGTAACAATTCCACTTTCCTGTTTGATCAGGACGCCTGCCCGCTGGACGAGTACATGGAAGCGCTGGAGAAAGTCCGCGGCAGGCTGGCGGGAAAGTATGACAGAGTGTTCCTGAGCCACCACGATATGGAGACTGGAACGGAGATCATGGACAATGTGATGGAAGTCTGCCGGGAGGCGGTGGAAGGGAAAGCGGATGACATCCCCTTCAACTTTATGGGGAATCACGCATACATCGCAAAGAAATGCAATGAGCGGTTCCAGAGGGAAGACGGGAAATGCGGAAATATTATTTACAGCAAAAAGAAACTGCACAGGAGGTAGAAAAAATATGAAACGAAAATATGAAAATCTTTGCAGACCGATCCGGATCGGGAACGTGACGTTCCGCAACAGGATGTTTTCGGCGCCCATGGGCGGGACGGACATCACAAACGATGGATGCATCGGGCCGAAGTCCACGGCGTTCTATGAATTGAGAGGAAAAGGAGGCGCAGCTGCCGTTACGGTCAGTGAGTGTATGGTGCATCCGAAGACGGACGGGTCCCACGCCTATCACCTGAGCACATCTATCCTGAATTCTCTTGCCTCCGCGACCTACACGGCGGACGCGATCCGGCGTCACGGAGCGATCCCCAGCATTGAGCTGTCCCATTCAGGCATGTACGCGGGGACTTACATGACGGATAAGACAAGGCAGAGGGAGATGCACCAGTGGGGACCTTCCGATACGGTCCGGCCGGACGGTGTGCCGGTGAAGGCGCTGACAAAGGAACTGATCGATGAGATCGTTGAAGCTTATAAAGAGACGGCGGGACTGGCAAAGCGCGCCGGATTTGAGATGATCATGATCCACGGAGGGCACGGCTGGCTGATCAACCAGTTCCTCTCCCCGTATTTTAATAAAAGGACGGACGAGTACGGGGGCTCCCTTGAGAACCGGTGCCGTCTGGCGATCCGTGTGCTGAAAGCGGTCCGCGAGGCAGTGGGACCGGGCTTTCCCATTGAGTTCCGTATGAGCGGATCGGAACTGTTCGAGGGAGGATATACCCTTGAGGACGGCGTGGAGATCGCAAAGATGCTGGAACCCTATGTTGACCTGCTCCACGTCTCAGCCGGAACTTACCAGAGAGGCTTCGGCGACACTCATCCCTCTATGTTCAAGGAGCACGGCTGCAATGTATATCTTGCCGCAGAGATCAAGAAACATGTCTCCGTGCCTGTGGCGACCATCGGGGCGCTGAACAGCCCGGAGCAGATGGAGGAGATCATCGCTTCCGGAAAGGCGGATGTGGTTTACATGGCAAGAGCGCTTCTTGCAGATCCTTACCTGCCGCGGAAAGTGATGGAGAACCGGGAGGATGAGATTGTGAAATGTCTCCGGTGCTTTACCTGTATGGCGGAGCGCGCCGCCACTTCCACGAGGAGATGTACGGTCAACCCGGTCATCGGAAGGGAAATCGAGGGAGACGAGATCCAGCCCGCTCCGGTGAAGAAGAAAGTCCTTGTCGCCGGAGGAGGCCCCGGCGGACTGTATGCGGCGTATACGGCGGCGAGACGGGGACATCAGGTGATCCTCTGTGAGAAGGAAGAGAAGTTGGGCGGTATCTTAAAGAGCGAGCAGGCGCTTCCCTTTAAGCACGAGATGTATGAACTGTCCGGTACTTACGAACTGCTTGCAAGAAAAGCGGGCGTCAAGATCCGGACTTCCGTGGAAGTGACGCCGGAGTATGTGGAGAAGGAAGCTCCGGACGCGCTGATCGTTGCGGTGGGATCCAATCCGATGCGCCCGCCGATCCCCGGACTGGACGGAGAAAATGTGATCGTGGTGAACGATTACTATCTCAAGAAAGATAAGGTGAGCGGCGATGTGGTAGTCTTCGGCGGCGGTCTTGCCGGGTGTGAGTGTGCGATCCACCTGGGAATGGAAGGAAAACATGTTGAACTTGTGGAGATGCGGGATACCCTTGCGCCGGATGCCAATGTGCGTCACCGCCCGCTACTCTTAAAAGAAGTAGAGAAATATGTAAGTAAGGTGCATACCGGATACCGAGGCATTGAAGTGACGAATCAGGGAATCCTCTGTGAGACGCCGGATAAGGAACAGGCGCTGGTACCCGGGACGACTGTGATCTGCGCGCTGGGACAGCGCCCGAGAACGGATCTGGTGGACAGCTTAAGAGACAGCGCGCCTTATGTCGCCGTGATCGGAGACGCGGGAAGAGTTTCCACGATCACAAACGCAGTGTATCAGGGATACCACGCGGCGCTGGATATCTAATGACTTGATGAAAACAGGAGGAAAAAGAAATGTTTCCAAAAGACTTTTTATGGGGCGGCGCGGTCGCCGCAAATCAGTGTGAAGGCGCTTATCAGGAGGACGGGAAAGGTCTGTCGATCCAGGATGTGATGCCGAAAGGGATCAAGGGGCCCAGGACTGAGAGACCGACGCCGGATAACCTGAAGCTGGAAGGGATTGATTTTTATCACAGATACAAAGAGGATATCGCCATGTTCGCGGAGATGGGGTTCAAGGTATTCCGTACTTCCATCGCATGGAGCAGGATCTTCCCCAGCGGGGACGAGGAGGAACCCAATGAGGCGGGGCTTCAGTTCTATGACAATCTGTTTGACGAGTGCCTGAAGTACGGGATCCAGCCCCTGGTCACGATCTCCCACTATGAGACGCCGCTCCATCTGGCGGAAGCCTATGATGGATGGCTGGACAGACGGCTGATCGGATTCTATGAGAGATATGTGAGGACAATCTTCACCCGCTATAAAGGTAAGGTAAAATACTGGCTCACATTCAACGAGATCAATTCGATCCTGAATTCTCCGTTTATGAGCGGCGGGATCAATACTCCGAAGGAGGAGCTGACGGATTCCCAGCTTTATCAGGCGATACACCATGAACTGGTGGCGAGCGCTCTTGCCACAAAGATCGGACATGAGATCGATCCGGAGTTCCGGATCGGGTGCATGATCCTGAGTATGCCTGTCTATCCCCTGTCGCCAGATCCGAGAGACGTGATCCGTGCCATGGAGGAGGAACACAGGAACTCTGTTTTCACGGACGTGCACGTGCGTGGAGAATACCCGGGATATATCAAACGCTATTTCAGGGAGAAGGGGATCACTTTTGATATCACGGACGAGGACCGGGAGATCCTGAAAAATACAGTAGATTTCATCTCTTTCAGCTATTATGTCAGCGTGTGCGCAACGGCGGACGAGTCAAAGAATATCCGGGGCGAGGGAAATCTACTCGGCGGCGTGCCCAACCCGACGCTTAAAGCAAGTGAATGGGGATGGCAGATCGATCCCAGAGGACTGCGGTATGTCCTCAACCAGCTCTGGGATAAATACCAGAAGCCGCTCTTCATCGTGGAGAACGGACTGGGCGCGGCGGATACTCTTGTGCCGGACGGGAAAGGCGGATATACGGTGGAGGACGACTACCGGATCGAGTATATGAGAGACCATCTGCTCCAGGTGGAGGAAGCGATCGAGGACGGTGTGGACGTGATGGGATATACTTCCTGGGGCTGTATCGACCTTGTCAGCGCGTCCACGGCGGAGATGAGAAAGCGCTACGGATTTATCTATGTGGACCGGAACAATGACGGGACCGGAACACTTGCAAGATACAGAAAAAAGAGCTTTTACTGGTACAAGGATGTGATCGCGTCAAACGGAGCATCCCTTCACGAGACGGAAGGCGGGGTGTGAAATGAAATATTTATGCATTGATGTGGGAGGCACTTATACCAAATATGCGGTCATGGATGAGGAGTGCGATTTCTATCTTAAAGACAAGGTTCCCACAGTTTATGATACGCTGGAAGATTTCGTTGACATGCTCACGGGGATCTGGCGGAAGAACCAGGCGCTGCTGCGGGAACGGGGGGAGGAACTCTCAGGGATCGCGCTGAGCTCTGCCGGGGTGATCGACAGCGAGACCGGTTTTATGTATAACGGAGGCTCACTTACCACGATCTCCAATATCAATATCGTGGAAATCCTGGAGAAGCGGTGCGGTGTGCCGGTGACCGTGGAGAACGATGCAAAATGTGCGGCCCTTGCGGAAGTGTGGCGTGGCGCCCTGAAAGGCTGCAGGAATGCGGCGGCGGTGATCTGCGGGACCGCAGTGGGAGGCGCGGTGATCTGCAACGGGAAAGTGGTGCGCGGGAAGCGGTTCATGGCGGGTGAATTCAGCTATGTGCTGACGGAGAGCAGCGATCCCATGAACCCGGATCATACACTGGCGCAGACAGGCGGCGTTCCTGCCCTGATCCGCATGGTGGCGGAGAAAAAACAGATCCCGGAAGAAGAACTTGACGGGGAAAAGATTTTCTCCATGGCAAACTGCGGGGATCAGGAGGCATTGGAGTGCATCCGGAATTATGCAGGACGGATCGCGGTACAGATCAATAATTATCAGTATATCTTTGACCCGGACCGGACCGCGGTAGGCGGCGGGATCAGCGCTCAGCCTCTGTTCATCCAGATGATCAAAGAAGAGCTGAAAAAACTGAACAGCATATATCCGCATGTGATGCCAATCCCGGAAGTGGTTCCGTGTCAGTTCTTTAATGACTCCAACCTGATCGGCGCGCTTTACGTGCATCTGAAGTCCAAGGAGGAGAAGATCAGCCTTGAGAAGGTGGAAGAACTGATGGGGCTGGTGGGAGACCGGAGAGAAGGACAGTACCTCAGGGAGATGCTGATGGGGAGGTAAGCAGGAGAAAAGAAGCAGAAATATCCTTCGGGGAACAGGTCAGAGAACAGAACTGCTCCCTGGGGGATATTTTTTGTCTGGAGTAAAAAGGGGCTTCTTGAATTTGAGAATGGAAAGTGGCAGAGCATAAAATCTATTGATTTTAAAGTTCACAGGTGCTATGATAACATCACATCAAAATCCCGGACAGATCAGATTTCTTACAGTTTCAAAGTCCGGAGCGGAAAACTGTCTTTATCAGACGGCACATATCTCGATTTTCATGGCGCTTCAGCCGGAGATACCAAATTTTGATGAAAACTTTTGCAAATATTGAGTACAGAGGAGGAACTGCCTATGGGAAAAGCAGACATTGCAGTTAAAAACTGGCTGAGTGACAGGGAAAGATTCGCAGACCTGTTCAACGGGACGGTGTTCGGAGGAAAGCAGGTAGTGCTGCCGGAAGAGTTGGAGGATTTGGACAGAGAGACGGATATTATTTTCACAGATAAAGGAGGGAAGGAACGGGGCGTTCAGCGCTACAGAGATCTTGTGAAACGCTGGAATCATGAGATCCTGCTCGCTGTGCTTGCATGTGAAGTTCAGGATAAGACCCATTACGCCATGCCGGTGCGGAATATGCTCCAGGACAGTCTTACATATACGGATCAGATCCGAAGTTTGTGGAAAAACCGCGGATATGGGAGAAACTCTTCAGATGGGAAAGGACAGAAGGAAAAGGGAAAGGGCCAGGGGATGACAAGACATCTGAGCGCGGAAGAGTATCTGTCCCGGTTCCGAAAAGAAGACAGGATCTGTCCGGTGATTACCCTGGTGCTTTATTACGATGTGAAGAAGTGGGACGGAGCAGTGGAGCTTTATGACATGTTCCGGCTTGACGCTTCGTTGAAGAAGGAAATCCTGATAAAGGATTATCTCCCGAACTATAAGATCAATCTGCTGGATGCAGGCTGTGTGGAGGATGTGAGCAGGTTTCGGACGGATTTACAACAGGTGTTCGGCATGTTAAAATACAGAGGAGAGAAAGAAAAACTGCAGAGATATATGCAGGAGAACAGAGACTATTTCGGACAGGTTGATGTAGAGACGTATCAGGCTCTGGGCGCGTTTCTGCATTCGGGGAAGAAATTAAAAGAGGTTGTGGATTCCGGGGAGGAGGAACAGATAGATATGTGCAAGGCGTTGGATGATATTTATGCGGATGGTGTAAGAGATGAAAAATTTTTTATTATTACAAGGATGATAAAAGAAGGAATTTCTGCTTCGGTGATCAGGAAGTGTACGGAAGCGACGGATCAGGAGATCGAGCAGGCGAGGAATGAAATGAGAAAATAATTGATGATTTGTAAAAAGGAGGCTGCACGCCTCCTTTTTATATGATATCTGCCAGTTACAAAAATCTTTTTAATTATCTTTTGATCCCCATGATCTCTCTTGCCTCATCCGGCGTTGCGGTCTCGAAATCCATAGCCCGGATCAGCGCGGCAAGTTTCTCCACGAGCTGATAATTATACTGCGCGTTTTCCTGCGGGCTTAAGTAGTGGCTGTCCTCAAAACCGATGCGGACAATGGAAGCGCCCATGGCGATGGCAGCCGCCAGAAAGTTCCAGTTGTCGCGTCCGAAATGGGTGACCCCCCATTTTGTTCCGGCCGGGACAAAGGAGCGGAAGGCGGCAAGGCTCTCGATGGTGGGCTGCATCCCGCCTTTGTGCCCGAATACAAGGTTGAAGAGGATCGGGTCACGGTAGGGAACCTCTGTGGTAGTGGTCATGATATTGTGGATCATGCCGATATCAAAAACTTCAATCTCCGGGATGATTCCCCGGTCATATACCTGTTGCGCGCAGTAGCGGATATCATCAAAGGAATTGATGTAGACAGCCTCTCCCAGATTGGTCGTGCCTCCGTTCAGAGAAGCGCTTTCCGTGGGCTTATAGTCCAGAGGAAAACAGCGCTCTTCGATGGTGAGGTCAGATACGCCTCCGGTAGATGCCTGCACCACAACATCTGTTTTCGCAAGAATCCTGTCAAAGCATTCCGACATATAGGAAATATCCGGCGTGAGGGAGCCGTCGGGGCGGCGGCAGTG
>DWVT01000185.1 GCA_019120075.1 Candidatus Mediterraneibacter excrementigallinarum | reverse complement strand
TGGCGATCGTAGATATTATAATAGGAAGAGACTGCTTTCCCTTCGCCAGAATCTCTGTCAGGTTCATTCCGAATCCAAGGAAAACTACAGCTGCCTGGAGTATTTTCTTGGAAGTATAGTTCACGCCTGGCATAAAAGGCTCTTTCTTTGTCAGGATCAGCGTAAGAATCATTCCGATCAGTATGGCGAATACTGGCCCGCCGATCACCGGGACTGCCTGTCCCAGAAACCAGGAAGGTACTGCGATCACAAGGCAGAGAAGAAGACCGGCTCCGTTTTTCTTTACAAAATTCATTTTGGATTCCCCCGTTTCGATTTACAAAATTGTATTTTATTTCCAACAGGTACATAATATCATAAAAAAATCATAAAATAAAATTATATATATTTATTTTATGATAAATATATGTTATGATAGATTACAGGGAGTATTCAGTATAAATTTGGGCGGAGGGACAGTGAAAACTCCGCCCATATTTTAATTAGAGCACAGATAAAAGGACTGCTTTTAACCGGGCGTCCGCGTTTCTGTGGTTTGTTTTCAGAAAGGGGTGGAATCCTGTGCTGGATTTCAGGATGGAGACGTTTTTAACAGTGTGCCAGTGCATGAATTTTACAAGAGCATCGGAGAAACTGAACATTACGCAGCCTGCAGTGTCTCAGCATATCCGTTTTCTGGAGAAACACTATAATACGAAGCTTTTCCGGTATGAAGGAAAGAAACTGAAACTGACCGGCGCCGGGGAGATCCTTCGGAATGCATCTCTGACCATGAAACATGATGAACTTTCCATTCAGGATGAGATGCTTAAGGCAGATGACGAAAAAGAACTCCGCTTTGGCGCGACCAGGACGGTGGGGGATGCTCTGATGGGGCAGATCCTGGAAGAATATCTCAGAAAATATCCTGAGGCCAAGATCCACATGGAGGTGGATAATACAAGAGATCTTCTCCAGAGACTTGATCAGGGGGAGATTGACTTTGCACTGGTGGAAGGTTTTTTTAAGAAGAGTGAATACGAATCACAGGTCTATTCTGTGGAAAACTATATTGTGGTCTGCAGTCCGGACTATCAGTTCAGCGAAGATCCGGTTTCCGTTGAGAATCTTTTTCGGGAAAGACTCCTTTTAAGAGAGTCCGGATCCGGTACAAGAGAGGTGCTGGAACGCTACCTGAACTCAAAGAATCTGAGTACGGAGGACTTCCGGAAGGTAATGGAAGTGGGGAGCCTTCAGACGATTAAGGAGTTGACAAAAGCCGGATGTGGTATTACATTTTTATATGAAGTCGCGGTGCGCCGGGAACTTGCCGAAGGTGTCCTGAAAAGGATTCCCCTGCGGGACTTCCATATTTCTCATGAGTTTGCTTTTATATGGAGAAGAGGAAGTATCTATGCAGATCGGTACAGAGAATTGTTCCGGCGGTTTTCATCTGCGGGTATCTAAAGAAAAGGAAGTGACAATCCAGATGTTACAGGTAGAACATTTATCATATGATGTTTTAGAAGAAGGAAAACAGTCAGAGATCCTTTCCGATGTGAGTTTTACAGTAAATGACGGCGAGATGCTTGTTATTACGGGCCCCAACGGAGGCGGAAAGTCCACTCTGGCAAAGGTTCTTATGGGAATCAACAAGCCTACCCAGGGAAAGATCATTCTCGACGGGAAGGACATCACAGATTATTCTATTGATGAGCGTGCCAAGGCAGGAATCGGTTTCGCTTTCCAGCAGCCGCCGAGATTTAAAGGAATGACGGTGCGCAGGCTTTTGTCCCTGGCGGCGGGAACAACTCTTGACGAGAAGACATGCTGCAATCTGCTCAGCAGCGTGGGGCTCTGCGCCATGGAATATATCGACAGAGAAGCGGACGCCACTCTGTCCGGCGGTGAGATGAAGAGGATCGAGATTGCGACGGTTCTGGCAAAGCACCATGACCTGTGTGTATTTGATGAGCCGGAAGCCGGGATTGATCTGTGGAGTTTCTCCATGCTGATCAAGCGGTTCGAACAGATCCATAAAGAAAAGAAAGAAAGCCTGATCCTGATCTCACATCAGGAACGTATCATCCAGATGGCTGACCGTATCATGGTGATCAGCGACGGAAAAGTAGAATCTATCGGTGATGCTGCCGAGATCATGCCGACGCTGTTCGATCAGGAGATAGATTCCTGCGAGTGCAGAAGACAAAAGGGAGGTGACCTCTATGGAGTCTAATAATAAAGTAGAACTTGACAAGGTGACACAGGACGTGCTGAATGTGATTGATTCCTATGGGTTTAAGCAGGAAGGTGCCTATAACCTCCGTCTGAACGGAATGGCAGTATGCCATGGAGACAGCCGTCATATCAACATTGTGAAAAAAGAAGACAAGCCGGGTATTGATATCCATATCAGCGGTGAGGCGAAGGATGAAATGGTGCATATCCCTGTTGTTATGTCCAAAGAGGGAGTCGATATTGTATATAACGATTTCTATATCGAGGACGGCGCGGATGTGACTATTATTGCCGGCTGCGGTATCCACGGAGAGGGATGCAGCGAGACAAGGCATGACGGAATCCATGCATTTCATGTGGGAAAAGGATGCAATGTAAAATATATTGAGAACCACTATGCGGAAGGCAGCGGAACAGGACAGAAAGTCCTTAATCCGGTGACAAAGATTTATGTGGGAGAGGACTCTGTGTTTACGCTTGAGACTACTCAGATCAAAGGCGTGGACGCTACAGAGCGTGAGAACTATATTGAACTTGCAGAGAACGCAAAGCTTTTCGTGACGGAGAAGCTGATGACAGATGAAGGACAGAGTGCTGTTTCCAATATGGATGTAGAGCTGAACGGAGAGAACAGTTCCGCAAGGATCGTTTCCCGTTCTGTCGGAAAAGGTAATTCCAAGCAGGTGTTCCATCCGAAGGCAATCGGAAATAACCGCTGCCACGCCCATGTCCAGTGTGATTCCATCATCATGGACGGCGCCGAGATCAGTTCTATTCCTGAGATTGACGCAAGACATGTGGATGCACAGATCATCCACGAAGCGGCAATCGGAAGGATCAATGATGAACAACTCATCAAACTGCGTACCTTCGGTATGACAGAAGAAGAGGCGGAAGCAGTAATTATTGAAAGTTTCCTGAAATGATAAAAAATTAACAGGTGCCGTGTACTTTGTACAAAGTACACGGCACCTTTGCAAATGTTTGTTTATTTTACTGCATTTGTTTACATACATCGATCCACTCTTTTGATTTGGAATATTTCTCCAGTTCGTCACAGGTCATCTCTGCTGCAGTATTGGAACCTCCGGCGGCAGGGAAGACGGTGTCAAAACGTTTCAGGGAAATGTCCAGGTATACGGAAGTATGTTCCGGATTACCAAAAGGACATACACCGCCGATTGCATGTCCGGTCAGAGGTTCAACGTCTTCTTTGGCAAGCATTTTTGCTTTCATTCCAAAGAAATGTTTAAATTTACTATTATCTATTTTCATATCTCCGGCAGTGACAATAAGGATAGCTGCATCCTTTTCTTTTGTGTAAAAGGACAGCGTTTTTGCAATCCGTGCCGGTTCTACGCCGACCGCCTGTGCTGCCAGTTCCACGGTTGCGCTGGAGACAGGAAATTCAAGAATTTCTTTTTCTATATTGTTTTCTTTGAAATATTTTCTGACAATTTCTACAGACATTTCAGTTCCTTCTTTCTCTGTATGTTTTTCTCAGTATTATATCAGTTTTGTATCTAAAAAGCTAGAAAAGTTCCTGAATTGCCGTTCCCAACCACTGGGATGGTTACATTTTGAGGATGTTAATATAAAATATAAACAGAAAGCAGGAATAAAGCGAAAAAAGTATGGGGTGGAGATATATGGATCAGAATAAGATTGGAAAATTTATTGCAGAAAGAAGAAAGAGTCTGAACATGACGCAGAAAGATCTGGCGGAGAAGCTGGGAGTGACTGACCGGGCAGTATCAAAATGGGAAACCGGACGCTGCATGCCTGATCTCTCTCTGCTTCAGCCTTTGAGCAGAAATCTTAAAGTGGGAGTCAATGACCTGCTGAGCGGGGAGAAAGTGTCGGAAAAAGAACTGCGAAAGAAGAGCGAGGAAAATCTGGTTATAATGGCAAAGCTGAATTACCTTAACAGCTTTCGGCACGGATTCTGGGGATTTTATCTGCTGGGACTTGCATTGCTCATATATTGTCTGCTGAAAAAGGTCGAATCTTCAGATATCCTTGCCCTTGTTTTTGCATACAACACAGTGATCTTTTATTCCAGATGCAGATCTGGTATTTTCTGTCAGGGATACAGCAGAGATGGAGGAAAGATGCCGGGAATACTGATCACCTTATTCAGTGCTGCCGGAACAGTCATGAGTCTTATTGCATTTCTTGTCAGAACGTGGTAACATAAATCCCGGACATCATAACCGAAGCCGCGAAGCGGCTGTTCAGTTATGAGGAAACCACGAAGCGGGTTGCGAATATCCGTTCGTCTAACAGGTTTTCCCGGGCGGGGAGCGCCGTTCCGGGTTTTAACTGTACACCAGAGCAGTCTTGTAGTACGAAAACAATATGCGAGGGAATCCGTGTTCCGGAGTGAGAGGATGCCAGTGAGCATCGACCGTTAGTGCGCTGCCCTGTTGTTGACACTGCTGTCCGGGTGGACGTAGAAAAGGGTGCGCATGTGTACAGGAGGTTATTACAATGAAGAATGTCAACGTAAGAAAACTTGCCCTTGCAGGAATCCTTGTGGCGGTGGGAATCGTCTGTTCGCCGCTGTCAATTCCGGTGGGTGCATCAAAGTGCGCTCCGGTCCAGCATTTTATCAACATCCTTGGCGGTGTGTTTCTGGGACCGGGTTATGCAGTGGGCATGGCATTTGTGACGAGCCTTCTCAGAAACCTGATGGGGACGGGAACCCTTCTTGCTTTTCCGGGTTCCATGTGCGGAGCATTTCTCTGCGGTATGCTGTATAAGTACGGCAGACATCTTCCCCTTGCGTATCTGGGAGAACTGTTCGGAACATCCGTTATCGGCGGACTTCTGAGTTATCCGGTCGCAACGCTAATCATGGGAAGTGAGAGCGCGGTGTTCGGGTTTGTCATTCCGTTCTTTGTATCAAGCTGCGGCGGGACGATCATTGCAGCGATACTGGTAACGGCGATGAAGAAGATGAAAGTGTTTGACGTCTACCTTGGAAATCTTGATGTTCAGACACAGCACGCAGGAAAATAAGTCAGTTTCCTGCAGACGAACTGAATAAAAAACGGGGAGCTTGCGCAGAAAGCAGGCTGAGAGTAGGCTGAATCGCTTAGACCCGCGACCTGATTTGGATAATGCCAACGTAGGGAAATGAAGATATTTTATGTGCGGGTGTATCCATTTCGGGTCTCCCGTTTTTTTGTGCGTCAAGCCTGGCAAAAGGCTGATCTGCTTGCACGGGCAGGTGTTTTTCGGGTATCGGACAGGGGGAAACTTCCCCTATCCGATTTCTGCAAATTTGAGTTTACTGGCGTCTGCGGTTCGGATATGGGGTGAAAGAGTGGCCGACGCATTGGCATAGCGGCCTGATCTCTATGATCAATCCATGTAACGAATCTGTATGAACGGATAATTGTCAAAGAACAGGAGAATAGAAAAATGATGAGAGAATGTCTTGAAAATGTAAGAAAGAGCGTTCCGCTTGTACATAATATCACAAACTATGTAACTGTAAACGATGTGGCAAATGTGATCCTTGCCTGCGGAGGAAGCCCCATCATGTCCGACGAGGCAGAAGACGTGGAAGATATCACTTCAGTCTGCGGTGGTCTGAACATCAATATCGGAACTCTGCACAAGACCAGCATTGAAGGTATGTTCCGCGCCGGAAGAAAGGCTGGCGAGCTGGGACACCCGATCCTTCTGGATCCGGTGGGGGCAGGCGCAAGCGCCCTGCGGACGGATACGGCTCTCGGTCTTATGAAGGAACTGAAGCTGACCGCGATCCGCGGAAATATTTCTGAGATTAAGACATTGGCAATGGGCAGCGGCACGACAAAAGGAGTTGATGCGGATGTGGCGGATGCTGTTACTGAGGAGACTCTTGATGAAGCCGTGGAGTTTGTAAAAAGGTTCGCCTCAACAGCTGGCTGTATTATTGCAGTAACTGGTGCGATCGACCTGGTATCTGACGGTGAGAAGTGCTATGTTATAAGAAACGGCCGCCCGGAAATGGGAAAGATCACAGGAACAGGATGTCAGCTTTCCGGCATGATGGCAGCTTATCTGACAGCAAATCCTCAGGATTCCCTTGAGGCTGCTGCTGCGGCAGTGTGTGTGATGGGACTGGCAGGAGAGATCGGTTGGAGCCGGATGCAGGAAGGCGATGGGAATTCCACCTACCGGAATCGTATTATTGATGCGATATATAATATGACAGGAAATGAATTAGAGAAAGGAGCAGTATATGAATTGCGATAGAAACGATTTGGTTTTATATGCGGTTACGGATCGGAGCTGGCTTGGGGAAGAGACTCTCTGCAGTCAGGTGGAAAAAGCACTGCAGGGCGGAGCTACATTTATCCAGCTTCGTGAAAAAAATCTGGATGAGAACTCATTCCTTGATGAGGCGAAAGAAATCCAGAAACTGTGCAGGAAGTATAAGGTCCCCTTTGTGATCAATGACAATGTGGAGATTGCTGCGCGTATTGACGCAGATGGCGTCCATGTGGGGCAGGGTGATATGGAAGCAGGAGACGTGAGAAAAAAGCTGGGACCGGACAAGATAATCGGTGTGTCAGCACAGACTGTGGAACAGGCTCTGAAAGCACAGGAACACGGAGCGGACTATCTCGGTGTGGGCGCGGTCTTTCCCACCGGATCAAAAGCGGATGCCACGGAAGTAAGCCGTGAGACACTGAAAGCTATCTGCGATGCAGTGGAAATTCCTGTCATCGCTATCGGCGGGATCAGCTGTGAAAACGTTTCCGAACTTCGCGGCACCGGCATCTGCGGTGTTGCAGTGATCAGCGCAATATTCGCGCAGAAGGACATCTGTGCAGCGGCGGCCGAGCTGAAGAAACGGGTTAAGGAGATGTTATAGAACATGATCAGAGGAGCTATTTTCGATGTGGATGGCGTACTGTTGAATTCAATGCCTGTCTGGGAAAATCTTGGAGAACTTTATCTGAACAGTCTGGGAAAGGAAGCGGAGAGAGGACTTGGAGATATTCTTTTTGCAATGAGTCTGGAAGAAGGGGCGGATTATCTGATCTCCCGGTATGGTCTTCAAAAGACCAGAGAAGAGATCGTAGAGGATCTGACCCGGGAGGTGAGAGACTTCTATGCAGAGAAGGTGCCGCTTAAAGAGGGGGTTCGGCAGTTTCTCTATGAACTCAACGAGAAAAAAATTCCCATGGTCATAGCTACCTCCGGGGACAGAAAGAATGCGGAGGCTGCTCTGAAAAGACTGAAGGTACTCAACTATTTTCAGGCGGTTTTTACCTGCTCTGAGATTGGAAGTGGAAAAAATCAGCCAGACATCTATCTGGCGGCAGCGTTGCAGCTCGATACAGAGCCGTCGGATACGTGGGTGTTCGAAGATGCTTTTCATGCGATCCGCACTGCAAAGAGTGCCGGCTTCAAGACGGCAGCGGTCTATGACAGCTCCAATGACAAAGATCTTGCGCAGATATGGAATACGGCAGATATTTATCTGCCGGAATTTGCTGATTTTAATATATTCTGGAAAAGGGCGTGTGAAATGAAATAAAAATACAATTAATTATTTTGTTTCTAAAGTGCTTTTCAAGCGACAGACCGGGGGCACCACCTTCTGCCGCTATATAAAATTAATGCTGAACGCAGGAACAGCGTGTCCGGGATATCGTAACCGAACCGATCTGTTGACTGCCCAGACAAAAGAAAGGAAGAGAAGAGTATGAGAACAGCATTAACGATCGCTGGAAGTGACTCCAGCGGAGGCGCCGGGATTCAGGCAGATATCAAGACAATGACAGCGAATGGCGTGTTTGCCATGAGCGCGGTCACTGCACTGACTGCACAGAATACGACCGGCGTGACAGGGATCATGGAGGTATCTCCTGAATTCTTAAGGGAACAGATTGACTGTATTTTTACGGATATCCGGCCGGACGCGGTAAAGATCGGTATGGTATCCTCCTCAGGTCTGATCACAGCCATTGCGGACAAACTGGAAGAGTATCAGGCAGAAAACATTGTGGTCGATCCGGTTATGGTAGCGACAAGCGGAGCGAAACTGATCAGCGACGATGCAGTTGCCACATTAAAAGCGAGGCTTCTTCCCATCGCAGATGTCCTTACTCCTAATATTCCCGAGACAGAAGTTCTGTCGGGTATGGAAGTAAAGACGGAAGAAGATATGGTAAAGGCGGCAGAAGAGATCAGCGGACGGTATCACTGTGCAGTTCTTGTGAAGGGAGGACATCAGCTCAATGACGCCAATGACCTTCTGTACCAGAACGGGAAATGCCGCTGGTTCTACGGGAAAAGGATTGATAATCCCAACACCCATGGCACGGGATGTACACTGTCCAGCGCTATTGCCTCAAATCTTGCAAAGGGATTTTCCATGGACGAATCAGTGGAGAGAGCAAAAGAATACATATCAGGAGCGTTGGGAGCCATGCTTGATCTGGGCAGGGGAAGCGGTCCCATGAATCATGCCTTTGATATCACCGGACGATTTGTCCTGGAAGCAGGAGAAGAACAGGCAGATGCAGAGAAAAAGGGAGGGAACTGATCATGGAAGAAAAACGTACCTCTCTTTTTGAGAATGGGCTGATCTGGTTCGGCGCAGGCGTCTCCATTGCTGAGATCCTGACAGGAACCTATCTTGCGCCCCTCGGGTTTGGAAAAGGACTTGCAGCTATCCTTTTGGGACATGTGATCGGCTGTTTAATGATGTTTTTTGCGGGAGTGATCGGGGCAAGAAACAGAAAAAGTGCGATGGAAACTGTAAAATTGAGCTTTGGGCAGAGGGGAGGACTTCTTTTTGCAATCCTTAATGTCCTTCAGCTTGTGGGGTGGACCGGGATCATGATCTATGACGGTGCCCTTGCAGCAGACAGCTCCTTTGGGGCAGGTGCCTGGGTATGGTGTATTGTGATCGGAGCGCTGATCATCCTCTGGATCGCTGTTGGGGTGACAAATCTGGGGAGGATCAATACCATTGCCATGGCTGCTTTGTTCATTCTGACGATCGTACTCTGCTGGGTGATCTTCTTCAGCGGAGAAGGAGCAGGAACGGTAAGCGGGGAGACAATGAGTTTTGGAGCAGCAGTAGAACTGTCTGTGGCAATGCCTCTCTCCTGGCTCCCGGTCATCAGCGACTATACAAGAGAGGCAGAGAAGCCGGTGAAGGCGACTGCAGTCAGTGTGATCGTCTACGGCCTGGTGAGCTGCTGGATGTATATTATCGGAATGGGAGCAGCCGTCTATACGGGAGAGTCTGATATTGCTGTCATCATGGTGAAAGCAGGGCTTGGTATTGCCGGACTGATCATCATTATCTTCTCCACTGTGACGACCACTTTTCTTGATGCCTATTCCGCGGGAGTATCCAGCGAGTCAGTATTCCCGAAACTGAAAGGCAGGCATGTGGGAATCGTAGTGACAGTGATCGGCACAGCGGCGGCAATCCTTTTCCCGATGGATGATATCACGGATTTTCTCTATCTGATCGGTTCCGTGTTCGCGCCTATGATCGCTGTACAGATTACAGACACATTCATACTGAAGAAAGACAGCGGCGGGAGCAGTTTCAACTGGAAGAACCTGATCATCTGGCTGATCGGCTTTATCCTTTACAGATGGCTTATGACAGTTGATATTCCGGTAGGAAATACACTTCCGGATATGCTGGCAGTGATCCTTATCTGCGTGATAGCGGATAAGATCATTCCTGCAGAAAAATAGTTGTCAGATAAGCGCCGGTTTACGTTGGTGCAACTGGGACTTTACATGATTTTCTTCAAATGTAACATCAAAAATGCTTGTGATGACACTGCGTTTTTCTTATAATCGGGGCAGGATGAAGAAAGAAAACAACCTGACCGGTCCGGAAGATTTCTCAGCATTCTATCAAAAGAAAATCAGTGTTCAGAAAGGCAGGAAACAGAGAGATGAGTTTTGGAGAAAATTTGCAGTTCTACAGAAAAAGAAGAAGTATCACACAGGAACAGCTTGCAGAACAGCTTGGTGTTTCGCGCCAGACGGTATCCAAGTGGGAGGCGGACAGTTCCTATCCTGAAATGGAGAAGATCCTGCAGCTCTGCGATATGTTCGGCTGTTCTATGGATACTCTGCTGAGAGGCGAGGCACGGGACGAACTCATGGAAGATACAAGCGGATATGATATGCATATGAACCGGTTCACGAAAGAGATCACTGTGGGGATTGCGGTGATCCTTGTGGGAGTGACGCTGGGCGGAGCGGCAGAAGGACTCTTCCGATTAGAGGATTTTTCCGGAGTGCTTGTCATCGCAGGCGCGTTGATCGGGGCGCTGATTCTGGTGATGAGCGGGATGAAGCACAGTCGTTTTGTCAAAAAGCATCCACATATAAATCCTTTTTATACAGAAGAGGAGATTGAGGCATTTGAAAATCGCTTCATGTACATGATCGTGGGCGGCATAGGTTGTATCCTTGCCGGCGTGCTGTTTCTTGTGATCACAGAGCAGCTTCCGGGTAAAGCGGGATATACGGCGGAGGACATTTACGGATGGGGATTCCTGTTGTTTGTCACGGTAGGCGTTTCACTGATCGTTTATGCGGGAATCCAGAAGTCCAAGTACAATATTGCAGAGTATAACAAAGAAAATGCCGGTATGACCAGCCGTGAGGATCGGTTGATCGGGATGTGGAGCGGCTGTATCATGATCTTTGCCACGATCATTTTTCTGGTGGCGGGTCTGGTATACGATCTCTGGGAAAAGGCCTGGATCGTATATGTTGTGGGCGGCCTTCTCTGTGGAGTCGTCAGTGTCATCATCAATGGAACAAAAAGAGATGATGATGAGAAATAAAATCTGGTCTATTGAAATTTATGAGGTTCTAAACCGCCTTTTGGCATGGCTTCGATAAACTGTTTCGGAGTCATGCCATATTTTTTCTTAAATTCTCTGTAGAAATAGGAAAGATTTGAAAAACCGGATGAGAGCGACGCATCCAGAACAGA
>DWVT01000184.1 GCA_019120075.1 Candidatus Mediterraneibacter excrementigallinarum | reverse complement strand
TTTGCCTACAACGTTATCTACAATTTGGTATGATAATGAAAGCAGCAAAAAAATATACAACAATTTAAGGAGCATTATAAAAAGATATTCTGTTAATATAGTCAATGGATATATGATATTAAAAAATGCTTATGATAAAAAAGAGCAATTAAGATTTGTGACTATAAGTGTTCAAAGTCCAAAAGAATATGATTTAAAACTATAAGTCTAAGTTGCTGAATTATAGTTTCTCAGGAAGTTGAACAAAGCGATAAATTGGAATTTGTAGAGGAAATAATACATGAATACTTTAATTATATATGGCAGTCAGTATGGTACAACAAAGCGATATGCAGAAAAATTTGCAGAAAAGACGCATTTTCCCGTTATCAGCTATGAGGATATAAAAACCTTAACTGATTATGAGCGAATAATCTATTTTGGTGGTTTATATGCAGGTGGCATTAAAGGGTTAAAGAATACAGTTAAAAAATTATCCCCAAATACAAAGCTGATTATCGTGACAGTGGGATTAGCAGATGTATGTGATAAAGAAAATATAAGCAATATCAGAAATTCCATAAGAAAACAAGTGCCAGAGCATTTACTAAAAGCTTCATCTGTTTTTCACTTAAGAGGTGGTATAGATTACAGCAAATTAAATTTCAAGCACAAGACTATGATGAAAATGTTATATCATTCTCTTAAAAACAAGCCAGTTGAAAGCCTTACGCAAGAAGATAAGGCACTGATAGAAACCTATAACAAAAAAGTAGATTTTGTTGATTATGATTCACTAAAACAAATTGTAGAGGTGACTCAATAAATTCCAGCTTGTTAAGCAGAAAAATCCTAATTTGAGAGGCTACAGGACCAGTCTATTTACAATTAATTTGATTTAGATTATACTTTTCTCTGGGGCTATCATACTCTGTTGAATGGTAATACAGGGCAGACTGAAAAGGTCAAAATAAAATAGCGTGACAAAGAGAACATGAAGCCCCTGGAAATCGAGGAAACACCCTTAGCTTTCCGGGCTTTTCTATTGTACGGGAGAGGAACACCCATTCCGGGACACTTCAAAAACCCCGAAAATGTGCTCCTTTCCAAGTGATATGAGACCTTCCCATGCCCTTTGACAGCAGCGCAGGAATGAAGTAAAATACCACATGACTCAACGTGTTAACTTGTCAAAAAAAGGAGGACCGCAGATCATGCTTAGGATCAGCCAGTTAAAGCTGCCGGTAGAACATACAAAGGAACAACTCAGGAAGAAACTGATAAAAACAGTGAGAATCCGGGAGGATGAACTTCTGGACTTTCAGATCAGAAAACAGTCTCTTGACGCCCGGAAAAAGCCGGAACTTTACTATGTTTACATGATCGACTTTCAGGTAAAGAACGAAAAGGCGATTCTCAGACGGATGAAGAACAAAGTACAGCAGATCAAAGCACAACCATACCACACCCCTGAATGCGGCGGAATCCTCTTAAAAGATCGTCCGACAGTTGTGGGGAGCGGACCGGCAGGTCTGTTCTGCGCTTATCTGCTGGCACTTTCCGGGATGCGTCCCCTGGTGCTGGAGCGTGGAGGTATGGTTGAGGAACGAAAAAGGGACGTGGATCTTTTCTGGAAAAACGGAGTCCTGGATCCCGATTCAAACGTTCAGTTCGGCGAAGGAGGAGCAGGAACATTTTCTGATGGAAAGCTGAATACACTTGTCAAGGATCCTGTCGGCAGGAATCGTTTTGTCCTGGAGACCTTTGTGAAATTCGGCGCCCCGGAAGAAATTCTGTATCAGCAGAAACCTCATATAGGAACCGATATCCTGATCGGTGTTGTGAAGTCCATGAGGAACCGGATCATCGAACTCGGCGGGGAATTCCGTTTCCATTCTAAAGTGACAGATATTTTTGAAGAAGAACAGAGTGTTGCTATCAACGGCTCGGAAAAAATCCGGACAGGTCCGCTGATCCTTGCTATCGGACACAGCGCCAGAGATACCTTTGAGATGCTTTACCGGCGGGGGCTTCCCATGGAGGCAAAATCTTTTGCAGTTGGTGTACGTGTTGAGCATCTGCAGAAGATGATCGATGAGTCGCAGTATGGAAGAACTGAACGGGGAGGTCTTCCGGCGGCTTCCTATAAACTGACGGAAAAGCTGGAGAACGGAAGAGGAGTATATACGTTCTGCATGTGTCCCGGGGGCTGGGTGGTCAACGCCTCATCGGAGGAAGGGCTCCTTGCAGTCAACGGGATGAGCTATCATGACCGTTCCGGGGAAAATGCCAACAGTGCGGTGATAGTTACAGTGTCCCCGGAGGACTTTGGTTCGGACGGTCCTCTCGCCGGTGTCTCATTCCAGCGTGATCTGGAACGGAAAGCATGGCAGGAAGGACAGGGAAAAGTTCCGGTCCAGCGTTTTGCTGATTTTTGCGCCGACCGGGTCAGTGATGGATTTGGCTCCGTCCGTCCGAATATAAAAGGGGAATATACGATGGGGAATCTCAGACATATTTTCCCTCAGGAAATTTCTGATTCTATCCAGGAAGGGATCTGCGCCATGGACCGTAAGATTCATGGGTTTGCAGATGACGACGCGCTTCTCTCCGGAGTGGAGAGCCGGACGTCCTCACCGGTTCGGATCATACGGAACAAAGAGTTTGTCTCGGAGATTCCCTGGATTTATCCGTGCGGCGAGGGTGCTGGATATGCAGGAGGGATCACCTCAGCTGCGATGGACGGGATGAAGGTGGCTGAGGCGGTCATAAGTAAGTATTCGGCTGCAAAGGAGCAGCAGTGAACGGGAGAATGGCTGCGTCCAGCCATGCAGCAGCTCGATTCTGCTTCGCTCCATCTCGCTGTACGGCTGCGCCGTATATAAAAAGAACAAGAAAGGGTTCCATGTGAGTAAACTCCCCTGTCTCCCTTTCTTATCCTTTTTCTGCATGGCTTAGTTTTCACAAAAAGTTTATATTCAATCTCTATACACGTTTTGGAAACTGTGCTAGAATAAATTATTGTATTGTGCCATAGCAGTGGTATTATAGTGTATGAGCAAAAACAATACGATCAAGGAAATGTGCCGCGAGGAGCGGCCTTATGAGAAATGTGAACAGTATGGAGCGGAAAATCTGACAGATGCCGAACTTCTGGCGGTTCTGCTCCGCACCGGTACAAAAGGGGAGAATTCGCTCCAGCTTGCGCAGAAGATCCTTCATCCTGATTTCATTCAGGACGGGATACTCAGCATTCATCAGTGGTCACTGGAGCAGCTTACCGGATTAAAGGGGATCGGAAAAGTCAAAGCAATACAGATCCTGTGTCTGTCTGAACTCGCGAAACGTCTTTCAAAAGCGGAAGCGCGCAAGCAGCTTGATTTTTCCGCACCGGAAACGATCGCCCGGTATTACATGGAAGAGATGCGCCACAGGAACAGGGAGGTCATGAAACTTCTTTTCCTGAACACGAAATCCAGATTTCTGGGCGAGAATGACATCTCTGTCGGTACAGTCAACACAACGCTTGTCTCACCACGGGAGATATTTCTGGAGGCGCTGAAGAAGAATGCGGTTTCAGTTATCCTTCTTCACAACCATCCCAGCGGTGATCCGACTCCGAGCAAGGACGATATCCTGGTCACAAAACGTGTTCTTGAAGCCGGGGAGATCTTAGGGATCGATCTTCTGGATCACATTATCATAGGGGACAACTGTTTTATAAGTTTAAGGGAGAAGGGTTTCTTTTAAATGAGGGATCCGGGGATGAATAAGGGGACTTAGCTGAATATGGCGAGAAATGTTTATGGGCTTGATCTCGGTACATATGAGATCAAGGTGTTTGACAAGAAAAAGGACAGAATATGGCGTGAAAAGAATGTGATCGCCATGAAAGATAAAAAGTATATTTTCTCCGTGGGCGATGAAGCATATGATATGTATGAAAAAGCTCCGGAGAATATTCAGGTTGTGTTTCCCATGAAGAACGGCGTGATCGCGCATTTCGACGATATGCAGTATCTTCTCGGCAATCTTCTGGGAACGGACCGGCAGTTTGTACGGGGAGCAGAGTATGTCATCGCCGTACCGACTGATGTGACTGAGGTAGAAAAGAAGGCTTTTTATGACCTCGTTTTCCACTCGGAGGCAAAGGCAAAATCCGTTCGCATTGTTGAGCGGGGACTCGCGGATGCCATTGGCTTCGGAATTGATATCATGAATGAAAAAGGTGTTTTTATTGCCAATTTCGGCGGCGGAACCACGGAACTTTCGGTGCTTTCCTCCGGCGGAATGGTCTTGAACCGTCTTGTGAAGATCGGAGGAGAACATTTTGATACAGCGATCGGGAATCTTGTGAGGCACAACAAGGACTTCCTCATCGGGCGGATGACTTCGGAACGGCTGCGGAGGGAATTCGGCGTCTTTGATCAGGATACCGGAAGCGCCCTGACAGTGTCCGGGCGTGACCTGATCTCCGGTGTTCCCTCCCAGACTGATGTTCAGATCAGCCTGGTACGGGCTGCCATGAAAGAACCTCTGGAAGAATGCGTCAGGGCGATCCGCTCCATGATCGACAGGACGCCTCCTGATGTCCGAAGAGCGATCGAAGCGGAAGGAATTTATCTTACCGGCGGCATCGCAAATCTGAGAGGGCTCTCTACTTATCTGGAAGAGTCCATCGGACTTCCGGTCATGACAGTTCCGGACCCGGAATTATGTGCAGTAAAAGGTCTGCAGAAGATCATACTGGATAAGACGTATTACAGAAGACTCACTTATTCTATGTTAGATGAAGATTACAGGTGGTTAAGATAATGAAAAAGAAAAATCAGGCTTCGGCCTTTAACAGATATTTGCTTTTGGGACTTGCTGTTTTCTGCATCATAATGATGCTGCTCTCTTCATTTTCCGAAAAAGCGTCAGGTCCTTTCAAGGTGATCGCCAATGTCACCGTTATTCCGCTTCAGCAGGGGATCAATTACGTCGGAAGATGGATGGGTGATATGACGGATAATTTTGAAACCATGCAGCAGCTTCGCTCCGAAAATAAGAAGCTGCAGGAACAGGTTGACTCTCTTATGACGGAGAATAATTATCTTCAGGAAGAAAGATACGAACTGGAACGTCTCCAGGAACTCTACAAGCTTGATTCCAATTATGCTGAATACGAAAAGACGGCTGCTCATGTGATCGGAAGTGACTCTGGCAACTGGTTCAGCACATTTACGATCGACAAAGGCAGCCAGGACGGGATTGCTGTGGATATGAACGTGATGGCAGGGAGCGGTCTTGTCGGGATCGTCGTGGAGGTCGGACCGACCTGGGCAAAAGTCCGTTCCATCATTGATGATTCTAGTAATGTAAGCGGAATGGTGCTTTCCACATCCGACCGCTGTATTGTCAGCGGGGATCTGTCCCTTATGAATGACGGTCAGATTCGTTTTGAACAGATGGAAAATAATGAAAACCAGGTTTCCGTGGGCGACCAGATCGTAACATCCTATATCAGCGACAAATATCTTCAGGGTATTTTGATCGGATATGTCAGCGAAGTGACTGTTGACTCCAATAATCTGACACGCTCCGGGTATATCACACCTGCGGTTGATTTTAAAAATATCCAGGAAGTTCTCGTCATCACGACAACAAAGGCACAGCTCACCGGTGAGAGCAAAGGGGAGTAGGAGGTGCTTGGCAGATGAAGATCCTGAAATTGAAACGTTTTTGTGTTACAGCTCTAATCGTGATCGCCGCTTACCTGCTGCAGTGTACTGTATTTCAGTCTTTTCAGCTTGCGGGGATCAAGCCGAACCTTCTCATTATCGTGACTGCCGCTTTCGGGTTCATGAGAGGCTCCCGGGAAGGAATGTTTGTGGGATTTGTCTGCGGTATTCTGGTTGATATCCAATTCGGGAACATTATCGGGCTATATGCGCTGATCTACCTCATCGTAGGTTATGTAAACGGTCTTTTTGAGAGACTGTACTTTGATGAAGACATCAAACTGCCGATCCTTCTGATCGCGGTCAGCGAATTTCTGTATGGAGTCGTTATCTATTTTCTAATGTTCCTGCTCCGGAGCGATTTTGATTTTCTTCTTTATCTGAATGAGATCATAGTCCCGGAACTGATCTATACGATCGGTATCACCCTCATACTTTACCCGCTGATCCTGCTTGTCAATCATAAACTTGAAGCTGAAGAGAAAAGGAGTGCAAGTAAATTTGTTTAGAGATATCATAGACCGGATCAAAGAGGCAGGTGAATATATCCTGCGCTCCCGTCTGGTCTCACTTATTGTAATTTTCATTCTGACGTCATCCATACTGATCGGCCGTCTTTTTTATCTCCAGATCGTAAGAGGAGCAGATTACCTGGAAAATTATGAACTCCAGATCAGAAAGACGAAAGAGATTCCCGGAACCAGGGGAAATATCTATGACCGCAACGGTAATCTGCTGGCCTATAATGAACTCGCCTATTCTGTCACGATCGAAGATACTCTTTCCACAGATCTGAGCACTTCAGAGAAAAATGAAGCGCTGAACAAGATACTTGACAGAGTCCTTGAGATTGTGGAATCTCATGGAGATTCCGTTATTGACAGCTTCGGTATCATTCTTGATTCGGCCGGGAACTATCAGTTTACTCAGTCCAGTGAAACACAGAGACTGCGTTTTGTGGCTGATGTATACGGACTTACTACAATAGATCTGCTCACCAGCGAACAGCGTTCCCAGTCAGCTGCCGATATCGTACACCACCTCTGCACGGATCCGGTATACGGATATGGACTGGACGATTCTAAAGAAGATCCTGCTTATATCCTGAAGATGGTCAACATGCGCTATGCCATGAACCTGAACAGCTATCAGCAGTATATGTCTACGATCCTTGCCTCCGATGTGAGTGATGAAACAGCAGCAGCAATCATGGAAAACAAGGATACGCTGACAGGAGTGGATATTGAGGAGGATTCGCTGCGCAGATATACAGATGGAGAATATTTTTCATCCATCATCGGATATACGGGACAGATTTCTCAGGAAGAATACAATGCGCTGGACAGCGATGAGAAAAAACAGTATTCTCTGTCCGACATCGTAGGAAAATCCGGACTGGAGCAGACACTTGACAGTGTGCTTCAGGGCAAAAAAGGCAAAACGACATTTTACGTTGATAACCTCGGAAAGGTGACTGATACTGTCAGCAGAACAGAACCGGAAGCGGGAAATGACGTTTATCTGACCATTGACAAAGATCTGCAGGAACAGACATATCACCTGATAGAGGAAAAAGTCGCCGGTATCGTTCTGGAAAAACTTCAGAATGTTCTGAACTATGATCCGGAAAGTGCGAATTCCGCCAGCGACCTTATCATCCCGGTGAGCGATGTCTACCATGCTTTCATAAACAACAATATTGTCGATGCCGCTCATTTTGGAAGTGACGACGCTGGTCCCGCAGAAAAAGAGGTCTATGAGGCGTTCCAGAAGAAGAAAGCTTCCGCCATCTCGGATATCATGGCTCAGCTTCGCGACAGTAATGCTGCTCCATACGATGAGCTGTCCGATGAAATGCAGGATTATATGGACTATATTTCCATTACGATCCTTGAGCGTGATACAGATCTGCTCCTGACAGACCAGATCGATACTTCAGATGAGACCTACAACGCCTGGCGTAATGAGGAGAATATCAGCCTTTACACATATCTGAACTATGCGATCTCTCAGAACTGGATCGATACATCCAAGCTCGGTGGAAGTTCCTATACAAGTTCAGAAGAGATTTATCAGGAACTTTTAAATTATCTGGAAGATTATTTGAATAATGATAGTGATTTCGACAAACTTCTCTATGAATATCTTATAAAATCAGAGGGTGTCAGCGGCGCGCAGATATGTGCCACAGCATACGAACAGGGTGTGCTGCCGATGGACGAGGATGACTATAATGGCCTTCGGGATGGAAGTGTGAGCGCTTATTCCTGGATCAGGGAGAAGATTGAAAATCTTGAGATCACTCCAGGTCAGCTCGCGCTGGAGCCCTGTTCCGGAGGAGCGGTGGTATCAGATCCGCAGACAGGCGAAGTACTTGCCTGTGTATCCTACCCGGGATATGACAACAACAGGCTTGCCAATACTATGGATTCCTCGTATTATCAGCAGCTCAATACCGGACTTTCCCGGCCGTTCTATAATAAGGCAACTCAGGAAAGGACGGCACCGGGATCCACGTATAAGATGGTCTCTGCAGTGGCAGGTCTGACAGAGGGCGTGATCAACGGCGGTTCGATCATCAACTGTTCCGGTGTGTTCACGGAAGTGACCCCGAGTCCGAAATGCTGGATCTCCCCAGGGGCTCATGGCGGTCTGGATGTAGTAAGTGCGCTTCAGGAGTCATGTAACGTTTTCTTCTATACAGTCGGATATGACCTGGGCATTGATGATGAAGGAAATTACGACAGTGAACTGGGTATCCAGAAACTGGCCGAATATGCTCAGATGTTCGGACTTGGCGAGACATCCGGTGTAGAGATCCCGGAAAGTGATCCGCAGATATCTGATGAATATGCAGTACAGTCAGCTATCGGACAGGGTACGAACAACTATACAGTAAGCCAGCTTAACCGCTACGTTGCTGCTGTGGCCAACAGTGGTACAGTATATTCACTGACCCTGATCGACAGAACCACGGATTCCAATGGAAAGCTGATCTCGGACAATGAGCCGGAGGTTGTTAATACAATGGACAATATCAGCAGTTCCACCTGGGATCTTGTACACGAGGGTATGGAACGGATGGTCTCCAGCTCATCAACATTTGCCGGTCTGGATATCTCTATGGCAGGAAAGACCGGAACCGCACAGATCAGCGACACCCATCCCGATAACGCGCTGTTTGTCGGATATGCGCCGACCGATGATCCGGAAATCGCGATCGCCGTTCGTATCGCAAACGGATATAACTCTTCTTACTCGGCGGAGATTGGAAGGGATATCACGCAGATCTACTTTGACCTGGACGGTTCAGATAAGATCGTCACAGGAAAAGCAGCGGAGCTTGGACAGGCAAATGCAGGTGATTAACGAAAAGGATATGGTGATGAGGAATGGAGAGGCTTGTAACGATCAAAAGCAGCCGGTACGGCATGGACATCCATCTTGCCCCGGAAGTTTCTTTTGACATTCTCCTGGAGGACCTTCAGGCCAAGTTCAGGAGCGGGGCACGCTTTTTCAAAGGCGCTCAGATGGCCGTCAGTTTCAGCGGGCGCCCGTTAAACCGTACAGAAGAGGAACAGATTCTTGATATCATTACCGATACAACCGGAGTCGACATTGTATGTATCATAGAACATGACGATAAAAATGAAATTATGTACAAAAGCGCTGTAGAGCAGACTCTCCTTAACATGCAGAAAAGAGACGGTCAGTTCTACAGAGGCACGCTCAAAAAAAGACAGATCCTGGAGTCGGATTCCAGCATCGTCATCCTTGGCGATGTGGAACCGGGAGCCAGGGTCGCCGCCAAAGGAAACATCATCATCGTAGGAGCTCTGTACGGAGCAGTGCACGCCGGGGCTTCCGGCGACAGAGACGCTTATATCGTCGCCCTGTCCATGCAGCCAAAAGAGCTCCGTATCGGTGATATCGAGGCAAAACGCCAGATTATCTACCAGGAAAGTCTGAGCATTCAGGGACCTAAGATCGCGGTCGTTGACGGACGGCGTATCTATCTGGATCCCCTTACGGACTGACCGGCAGAACATTTGTGTAGGAGGAAGAACATCATGGGCGAAGTGATTGTCATTACATCAGGAAAAGGCGGTGTCGGAAAAACGACAACGACAGCGAACATCGGAATTGGATTATCCAGACTGGAAAAGAAGGTAATCGTGATCGATACGGATCTTGGACTGAGGAATCTTGACGTTGTGATGGGACTGGAAAACCGGATCGTATATAATCTTGTGGACGTCATCGAAGGAAACTGCCGTCTCAAACAGGCGCTGATCCGGGACAAGCGTTTCCCGGAACTGTATCTTCTGCCTTCTGCACAGACCCGTGATAAGACCAGTGTTTCTCCGGAGCAGATGAAAAAACTTGTGTCAGATCTGAAAGAGGATTTCGACTTTGTCCTTCTGGACTGTCCGGCCGGAATCGAACAGGGGTTTCAGAATGCCATTGCGGGTGCAGAGCGCTCCATAGTAGTCACAACTCCCGAGGTCTCTGCAATCCGGGATGCTGACCGCATCATCGGCCTGCTGGAGGCATCGGGAATAAAGAAAAATGAACTTCTCATCAATCGTCTCCGCATTGATATGGTGCGGAAGGGCGATATGATGTCGGTGGAGGATGTGACAGAAATCCTTGCTGTTGACCTGCTCGGAGTTATCCCTGACGATGAACAGGTTGTCATCGCCACGAATCAGGGTGAACCGGTCGTGGGAGAGGACAGCCTGGCAGGAAAAAGCTATGAGCGAGTCTGCCGCAGGCTTCTCGGGGAAGAAATCCCCATCACAGACTTCATGCACTCACCAGGGCTTCTTGAAAAGCTGTCGGGATTCTTTCACAGAAACCAGGAGGGCTGACGATGAGTGTACATTCTGTATTTATCGCGAAGGAGAGACTGAAGCATCTGCTCATAACAGACAGGATACAGTGTACTCCGGATGCTGTTGACAGACTGTCAGGCGATCTTTACAACACGGTTTCCAAGTACATTGATATACGTCCTGATGAGTTCAGCATTGAGATAACACGTACAGATATACATATCAAATATACAGGAGAAAAAAATTGAAATTTTTATTTAAAAATATCAAACAGCGGTATAGTATCAGAGATTATCGTTTCAGCCTGATCTTTCTTGTGCTGACGATCTCTGTGATAGGGATTTTCATGGTCGGCAGCGCCAGACCGGATCTGATGACAAGACAGATCATGGGAGTGGGGCTCGGTGTGATCGCCATGCTCGTCATCTCACTGATCGATTACAGGTGGATCTTAAGCCTTTACTGGCCCATCTACGGACTGAATATCATCATGCTGGCGACAGTCCTTCTCTTCGGGGAGACAAGAAATAATGCAACTCGCTGGCTGAATCTTGGATTTGTCCAGTTCCAGCCTTCCGATCTGACAAAGATCCTGATGATCCTGTTTTATGCCAAATTTCTCATGGAGAGAGAAGACAGCATCAAAAATCCGAAGACAATCATTCAGGGGGTGGCTCTGATCCTGCCCAGTCTGGCTCTGATCTACATGCAGCCGAACCTGTCCACGACACTGTGTATCGCAGCTCTTTTCTGCGCCCTGATGTATATGGGCGGTCTGAGCTATAAACTGATCGGGACCATACTGGCGGTGATCGTTCCGGCTTTCATCATTCTTCTTGTCATTGCCGTACAGCCGAATCAGCCTTTCCTGAAAGATTATCAGCAGGAACGTATTCTGGCATGGCTGGAGCCGGAAGAATACGCTGACAGTGCTTCCTATCAGCAGCTGAACTCGGTCATGGCCATCGGATCCGGGCAGCTTACCGGAAAAGGCTACAACAATGATGAGGCTATCTCCGTCAAGAACGGAAATTTCGTCTCTGAACCGCAGACTGATTTTATTTTTGCAATCATTGGAGAAGAATTGGGATTTGTGGGTTGTTGTGCAGTCATATTTTTGCTATTATTAATTGTGATAGATTGTATTCTGATTGGTTTAAAAGCGAAAGATACAGGAGGGCGGATTATCTGCGGCGGTGTTGCCGCACTGATAGGGATACAGAGCTTTATCAATATCGGTGTGGCGACTATGGTTCTTCCGAATACAGGACTGTCTCTCCCGTTCGTGAGTTATGGACTGACTTCCGTTGTGTGCTTTTTTATGGGAATCGGGTTCGTACTGAACGTCGGTTTACAGCCTAATAAATATCAGTAAGGAGAATGTGACGGTTATGAATATTGGATTGATAGCACATGATGCGAAGAAAAAACTGATGCAGAACTTCTGTATCGCGTACCGCGGGATTTTAAGCAAGCATAATCTGTACGCCACGGAGACGACGGGGCTCCTTGTCGAGAACGTGACAAACCTGAGTATACACAAGTTTCTTCCCGGTCATCTCGGCGGAAAACAGCAGCTTGGCTCTCAGATCGAACACAATGCCATAGATCTTCTGATCTTTTTCCGCGATCCGCTGACGCCGCGCTCTCATGAGCCTGATGTAAATGACATATTAAAGCTTTGCGATATGTATAATATCCCGATTGCAACAAATATTGCCACTGCCGAAGCATTGATCCTGGCACTGGACAGAGGAGACCTTGACTGGCGTGAAATGTACAAATAACAGATATCGAAACAGAAGAAGAAAGAGACGTAAAAAAAAGAGCGGCCTGCGCATTCTCGCAGCATTAATATGTTTGATTGTATTGATCAGTGCTGCAGGCGTTGGAATCTGGGTTTATCTCAATCCCGTTTCCTGGCGCATCGCATCTTTCGAGCAGGAAAAATATGATACAGCAGTTTATCAGGGAGCCTTTTTCGCTCAGGATCTATGTGTAGCCGCCGGCGACGTACAGCTGGCAGGATTTGATGATGATGATTCTCTCCATGCCGCGGGACTGTTTAATCTGGATAAGCACAGCGTAGAGTACGGTTATCATCTGTATGACCGGCTTTACCCGGCAAGTACGACGAAAATCATGACGGCTTACCTGGCCCTGAAGTATGGGAATACTGACGATACTGTGACAATCAGTGAGCATGCTACGGATTTCAACTGGGATGAGGTGACATGCGGACTGAGAGCCGGAGATCAGATCACGCTTTACGATCTGTTGTGCGGACTCCTTTTAAAATCGGGGAATGACTGCGGGACCGCTATTGCGGAATATATTTCCGGAAGTGAAGAAAAGTTCGCTGACCTGATGAACACGGAGGCGAGAAGCCTTGGCGCGACAGGGACTCACTTTGTCAATCCTCATGGACTCCACGATGAAAATCACTATACAACGGCATATGATCTTTATCTGATCTTCAATGAATGTGTCAAAAACGAGACTTTTATGGAAATCATATCCATGGATTCTTATACAGGGACTCTGACAGGCTCCGACGGCACGGTAAGAAACGAAACCTGGGTTCCGTCAAATTATTATTCTAATGGCACTACAGAGGCGCCGGACGGAATACGTGTTTTTGGTGGAAAGACCGGGACAACAGACCAGGCAGGATGTTGTGTGATCCTGTATAGCGAAGATATGGAAAATCATCCTTACATTTCTGTGATCATGGGAGCAGAAGATAAAAATTTCCTGTATCAGGAAATGAACCGGCTTTTTACGGCCGGCATCACCGGATAAAAATCCCCCTCGCAGTTCCTTATATGGAGCGGGCGAGGGGTTTTCTCTATTCTGACATGCTGTTGATCCTTCCGAACAGACTGATGAGATACAGACCGCACAGACCGACAATCGTATAAACAATCCGTGAGAGCCAGCTCAGATTTCCAAAAAGAAAAGCCACCAGGTCAAACCGGAAGATTCCTATCAGAAGCCAGTTCACCGCACCAATGATCACAATCGCCAGAGCAGTATTATCTAACCATTTCATGTTGTTTCCTCCTTTTCCATGTCAATACTTTTATTATTTCCTCAAAAGGTAGAAATATGCATCTGAAAATGTTATACTGTTTAAGTTATGAAAGGACAGGAGGTTGCACCATATTTTGGCGTCGAACAAAAATAAATCGATAAGCATAAAGAAATATAAAAACAAGCGTGAACTTAATATCGGGATCTTTCTGTTTGCTGTCGTCTTCATTTATCTTGTGGTGACCGTTATCATGTATCTCACAGGGGAGAATATTTCGGTTTATGAAGTGAGAGAGGGCAGTATTGTCAATGATAATTCCTATACAGGCCTTATTCTCCGTCAGGAGGAGACGGTAAATGCAGAAAACGGAGGATATGTTAATTATTATCAGAACGAAGACAGCAAGGTGAAGGCCGGAAGCAATATTTATGTACTTTCACCTCAGAAGCTTGATACCGAATCAGATACGTCCGATTCCGGGGCATCATCCTCTTCGCTGAATACGGAAGTTCAGGCCGGGATCATTTCCGACATTCAGAATTTCAGCGAAAATTTTGATCCACAGGATTTTTCGACTGTATACTCTCTCAGAAATGAAGTTACAGCCACCCTGCAGGGCGCGCTCAGCGAGTCAAAAACAGATCATCTTGAGGCAGCCATCAAAGCCAGCGGGCAGGAAGTGACCGCATATAAAGCCGACCGTGATGGTATTGTCGCATTCAGTGTTGACGGTTTGGAGTCTCTGACAAAAGATACATTTACGGCCGAAAACTTTGACCGGTCAAACTATGAGAGCAGAAGTCTGACTGATCAGATGAAAGTTTCTTCCGGGGAACCTGTATATCGGATGATCACCAGCGAGGACTGGTCTGTTATTGTTCAGCTGGACAAAGAAACGGCACAGAAGCTCACAGAGGATGAAGTGACCAGCGTAAAGACAAGGATTGATAAGGACAGCGAAACCATGTGGGCAGACTTTTCCGTTATTGAAAAGGATGGAGATTTCTACGGCTGTCTTGATTTCGACAATTCCATGATACGCTATGCAGATGACAGATACCTGAGTGTGGAGCTGATTCTTGAGGATGAGAGCGGCCTGAAGATTCCGCGATCATCCGTCATTGAGGAAGAGTTCTTCGTCATTCCTCAGGAATTTATTACAACGGGAGGAAACAGTTCTTCTCAGGGAGTTCTTATAAATGAGAAGGGCGGTTCTGCGGTTTTCCAGCCTGTCGACATCTTTGACACTACGGAGGAAGGTGAAGTCTATATCAGCAGAGACGACCTGGATCCAGGCTCGGTGTTGATAAAGCCGGAATCAACAGAGACTTATACTGTGAATGAGACCAAACCGCTTACCGGAGTTTATAATATCAATCGAGGATACGCTGTATTCCGAAAGGTTACGATTCTCTGCGAAAGCGATGAGTATTATATTGTAGAGGAAGGAGATGCTTACGGACTTTCCAATTATGATCATATCGTACAGGATGGAACAAGCATAGATCAGGACGAAGTTGTTTTCGAATAAGTAACAGGAGGTATCAGAAATGTTAAAAGAAAGACTTCAGGAAGTAGAAGAGAAGATCAGTGCGGCATGCGAAAGAGCAGGAAGAAGTCGGGATGAAGTCACTTTGATCGCGGTGAGCAAGACGAAGCCTGTAGAGACGCTGAAGGAGGCCTATGATCTTGGTATACGTGTATTCGGTGAGAACAAAGTACAGGAACTCACCCAGAAATACGAGGCCTTACCGAAAGATATACACTGGCATATGATCGGGCATCTACAGACGAATAAAGTAAAATATATCATTGACAAAGTGGATCTGATCCATTCTGTTGACTCTCTGAAACTGGCCCAGACAATAGAAAAAGAGGCTGAAAAGCATAATCTTGTCAAAGATATCCTTATCGAGGTCAATGTAGCCCGGGAGGAAAGTAAATTTGGACTGAAAATGGAAGAGGTTATTCCATTTCTGGAGCAGATTTCCGGTTTTTCTCATATCAGGGTCCGCGGACTGATGACTATTGCGCCTTATGTTGAAAATGCAGAAGAAAATCGTTCGATTTTCGCAGATTTACATAAATTATCTGTTGACATCAGGGACAAAAACATTGATAATGTTAATGTGAGCATACTTTCAATGGGGATGACCAATGATTACGAAGTTGCCGTCGAGGAAGGCGCTACTATGGTCCGCGTCGGAACCGGGATCTTTGGTGCCAGAAATTATGCGCTTTAAAATGCGCAGGCTCTGGATCAGAAAGTATGAAATAATAATTATGCCGATAAAGCATGAGATAGGAGTGTAAAAAATGGGTGTGTTTGATAAATTTCTGGACATCATGAAATTGAACGACGACGATTATGATGACGATGATTTCTATGATGATGACGATTACTATGACGAGGGGTATGATGAAAAACCGCGCCGTTCTCTGTTCGGAAAGAAGAACAATAAAGAGGAAGCCTATGAAGATTTTGACATGGAGGAAGATAAAAAATTCCAACCGGCAAGCAATAAGGTGACTCCGATACGCCAGCCTGCTCCAAAGAGAGGCGGTAATATGGAAGTCTGTGTTGTAAAGCCGACTTCAGTTGACGATTCCAGAGAGATCACAGAAACACTGCTTGCAGGACGTACAGTAATTCTGAATCTGGAGGGAATGGATCTGGAGGTTGCTCAGCGTATTATTGATTTTATTTCCGGCGCTGCTTTTGCGATCAGCGGAAATCTCCAGAAAATCTCCAATTATATCTTCCTTGTAACACCGACAAATGTCGATATTTCCGGTGACCTTCAGGACCTTCTTGGAAATTCCATGGAGACTCCCAGTATGAAGGGAAGATATTGATCACATATGAAAGAAAACCAGACGAAGGAACTTAAACTTCTGGAGAGCCGTTTTATCGAGCTGTCCAGGACGGCTTATCAGCGTGAAATTATTACTTATTCGGATTTCCTGAATCTGAACGAACAGAATATCTTACATACACTGCCAAAAGAAGAGCTCTACACAGGGTATCTTTCTTTTGGTGGGTATGATTTGGCAGAGCGTCAGATGGCGGCATTTATCCCTGATGCTCTTTATTTGCGTTACGGGAAAAAATCTCTTTCTGAGGATGAGATCGGATATCCTTTTTCCGTATTGTCTGTCATCCCGCTTAACAGAAAATTTGCAGAGGTGCTGTCTCACAGAGACTATCTCGGCGCTCTCCTCAATCTTGGCATAGAAAGGTCAAAGCTTGGGGACATCCTTATTACCGGGGATGAGGCTCTTGTGTTTGCACATAATGACATGTGTGATTTTATTTCCAGTGAATTAACGCGTGTACGCCATACGATGGTCCGGGCATCCCGAAAAGAGTGTGCTCTGAAGGATTACAGCCCGGATTTTGAGGAGATTCGCGGAACTGTTGCGTCAGTAAGACTGGACAGCCTTCTTCCACTGGCCTTTTCCTCTTCCAGGACCAGGCTGTCAGGCCTTATTGAAGGGGCAAAGGTCTTCGTCAACGGCCGGCTTGTCACAAGCAATGGTTACCAGGTGCAGGAAGGGGATATCATTTCTGTCAGGGGTATGGGGAAATTCCGTTATGACGGCACAGGGCAGCGCACGAGAAAAAACAGAATCTATGTCGTGATACACAAATATGTTTAAGGATGGTTTTTGTAAAATGAATTGTAGCAAGAGATTAAAAAGCTGTCTCACAGGATCCGTTAGCTTTGTGATCCTTATCCTTATTGATCAGCTTACAAAATGGCTCGCTGTTGTTAATCTGAAGGATAAAGAGCCTTTTATCATAATTGACGGAGTGTTTCAGCTCCGCTATCTCGAAAACCGTGGAGCAGCTTTTGGAATGCTCCAGAACAGGCAGTTTATTTTTGTTGCCGGAGCTGCCGTCGTTTTCCTTATCGTTGCATTTTTCTATGTAAAAATGCCGCAGGAGAGCAGATACCTGCCTTTGCGGATCTGTTCTGTCCTGCTGTGTTCTGGTGCGATCGGAAATATGATCGACAGACTGAGACTGAACTATGTGGTAGATTTCTTTTACTTCAATCTGATCGACTTTCCGATCTTTAACGTTGCAGATTGTTATGTTGTTGCAGCATGTATTTTCTTTGTGCTGCTGATACTGTTTTATTATAAAGAGGATGATGACTTCGCATGGCTGAATATCACCTGATTTCGAATACAGACAATGAGAGGATTGATAAATTCCTCAGCCGGGAGCTTACAGATATCTCCCGTTCCTATATTCAGAAGCTTCTCAAAGAGAAGCATATCCTTGTAAACGGGAAGCCTGTAAAAGCAAATTATAAACTTTCTCAGAAAGATTCCATTGAGGTGTCCGTACCGGAATCTGAGCCGCTGGATATCGTGCCGGAAGATATTCCCCTGGATATTATTTATGAAGACAATGATATCCTTGTGGTAAATAAGCCAAAGGGAATGGTAGTGCATCCCGCGCCTGGCCACTACAGCCATACTCTTGTCAATGCAGTCCTGTTTCACTGCGGAAAAGACCTCTCCGGGATAAACGGCGTGATCCGCCCCGGCATCGTACACAGAATCGATATGGACACTACAGGTTCGCTTCTGATATGTAAAAATGACAGGGCTCATCAGATATTGGCGGAGCAGTTAAAGGAACATTCCATTACACGCCGCTATCAAGCGATTGTGATCGGAAATCTGAAGGATGATCAGGGTACCGTAAATGCTCCTATCGGAAGACACCCCACTGATCGCAAAAAGATGAGCACCCGTTCCAATTCCTCACGTCCTGCAGTAACCCACTACAGAGTTCTTGAGCGTTTTGGAGATTACACATATATTGAATGTGAACTTGAAACCGGACGAACTCATCAGATCCGCGTTCATATGTCCAGCATCGGGCATCCCATACTGGGAGATAAAGTATACGGACCGGTTAAATGTCCGTTCAAACTGGAAGGACAGACTCTGCACGCAAAAACACTGGGGATCATTCATCCCTCCACAGGAGAATACATGGAATTTGACGCTCCACTTCCCGAATATTTTCTTAAACTTCTTGAGAGATTGAGAAAATGAAACTAATGATTGTATTATGCGCATTTTTTAGTTATAATACTCAATATAGAGTGATACGGCATCTGTTTTTTATTCAATATCACAATGATTGTTTGACGTAAAGGAGAGTGGACGGATTATGAAAACAAACACGATCATTACAATCGGCAGAGAGTACGGAAGTGCCGGAAGAGAAATAGGACGAAAGATTGCTGAAGATTTCGGGATTAAGCTCTATGACAAGGAGATGCTTGCCCGTGCGGCAAAGGAAAGCGGAATCTGTGAAGAGATTTTTGAATCACATGATGAGAAGCCTACAAACAGCTTTCTTTATTCACTTGTAATGGATACTTATTCCATGGGTTATTCCGGAAATACGTATACAGATATGCCGATCAATCACAAAGTTTTTCTTGCACAGTTTGACACCATCAAAAAGATCGCGGATGAAGGGCCGTGCATTCTTGTCGGAAGATGCGCAGATTATGCTCTTGAGTCATATAAAAACGTAGTCAGTGTATTTATCCATGCCGATCTTGATGCACGTATACGCAGAATCGCAAGGATATATGATCTGACAGACGCCAAGGCAAAAGACAGGATTCTTAAGACGGATAAGCAGCGCTCCAGCTACTATAATTATTATACCAACAAGAAATGGTCTAATGCAGACAGCTATGAACTCTGTCTGAACAGTGCGGAGCTCGGCATCGAGGGCACTGCAAAGGTAATAGAACACTATGTCATGCTCAAGGAAAGCATCAAGAGCGAGGACCGCGTTTTATAGATCTTAAAGCAACCGGATTATTGGGAGAGAACATCTCCCCGGTCCGTTTCAGAAAAGTGAATACAATAAAAAGAACAGTGAAAAGAAAAAGGTCCTCTTAAAGGGCCTTTTTCTTTTCGCTGCAGATTATCTGTTTATACGTTTTCCCGGTAGTTACGCTTTTCCGAGAGTGTCCTTTCCGCGTTTGTGGATGCATCTTTCCGGCCATCCGGAGATATTTCCCTCAAGGATCGCATGGAACATCCTCTCTTTCGCCCCCGGATGCTCCCGGTTGATCTGGCGAAGCAGTTCTTTTGCATACTGTCTCTTTGTGTATCCGTCAACAGGGCATTTGCTTTTTACGACAGGAAGTTCATACTTATTCTTAAAACCGATCACATCCATCTCATCCACGAACATGAGCGGGCGTATCACAGTCAGGTCCATCCGGTCAAGATAAGTCTTTGGCGAAAAAGAATGGAACCTTCCTTCAAAGATAAGCGAAAGCAGCATTGTTTCTATAATATCGTCTTTATGATGAGCATATGCGACTTTATTGCAGCCCATTTTCTTTACCGCCTCATTCAACGCTCCTTTTCTCATTTTAGCGCAGAGGGAGCACGGATTACTCTCTTTGCGTATATGAAATAGAATATCATAGATTTCAGACGGAACAATCTCGTAAGGGATCTGAAGTTCCCGGCAGAGATCTTTTACAGGCGTCAGATCGAAATCAGGGAATCCGAGATCGACTGTAACAGCGCTCAATTCAAATTTCTGAGGATAAAAGCGTTTCAGTCCATGCAGGGCGTAAAGAAGCGTCAAACTGTCTTTTCCGCCTGATATTCCCACTGCAATATGATCCCCTGACTGGATCATGCCATACTCGTCAACGGCTTTTCTTGCAAAACTCAAAAGTCTTTGTAACTGCATTATTCTTTCCCTTCTGTAAACAACTTTTTCTGCACATTTAACTATTATACTTATCGTTGATTACAATTACAAGAGAAAGTATGTTAAAATATCTGTATGGTGTATAGAATGTTATGATCCTCACCCTGGCCAGAATTCAATCTGTCAGCAATATAAATAAAATTATGACTTTTTATCAAAGGCGGTACACAATGAAACAGAACAGTACATTACAATTTCATCTTCAGGAACAGACAGAGAATATATGGCGGAAATTTTTGAATGCATTACCGGTCATTGCCTTCTTTCTTGCCATGTTCTATCTGGTCATCGGTCTGTTCGGAATGCAATATGTAATGGTAGTTTCACTGGCCACTCTTGTATTCCAGGTCAATTATAAGAAACGTCACAGCGCCGGAACACTTATCAAACTTATCATACAGCAGCTCTTCCTCGTCATCCTTGCCTACATTGCGACACTTAACATTTTTATGAGTCTCATGCTGAACCTTATCGTACCGTTCTGGCTTATATTCTCAAAAGCTTCACCCTTCAATCAACTTGGATATTTCTCCAGTCTGATGACATTTACATTTATGCAGCTGATGCATATGGACTGGAATGGATTTTCCAGACAGTTCACTGCTATGTTTTTCTGTTGCGGAGCATTCTTTATCGCAGCTCTTTTCTACACAAGAGTCCGAAAAGAACCGGCCGGCAACGGTACGGAAGAGTATTAAGCTTGCCGGTACTATTCTGGAAAAAGCGGTAATCGGAAAACCCTTTGAAACCGAACTGAAAGAACTTTCCAGGCTTCAAAGAGAACTATATCAGGAAGCATATCAGCTGAGAGGGCGTACTCACGTCGTTACGGCGGAAGGAAAACTGAAATATATGTTTGCTATCCTTATTCAGCGGACAGTCTATTTTGTCTCGGGAGAGAGCAGTATACTCATGCCAACAGACGAAAAAGCTAAAAAATTTGCTCTTCAGGTATCTCGGTATATGAAACTTGCGGGTGAAAAGGATTTTATGAACGGAGAAACGGATTTCCTTAACCGAAATGGAAGAAGACTGCTGAAGTTATCTGAAAAAGAAAAAGACGATTTCTTTCTGTCATGTGCAAATTTTTTCAGAATGTTTCTTCTTATCTTAAGACAATCAAAAATGAAGGACCAGGATATTATTGATACCCGATGGAAGATCCCGTTAAAACAGCGTTTAAAAGAACGCATTCTTTACAGACTCCGGCCAGATACCTTTGAAATGCGTTTTGCGCTCCGAATGAGCCTTGTCCTTACTGCAGGAATGACATTTAATTTTCTCTTTTCAGAAGGTCATTCCTACCGGTTTGTAATGAATGCGTTTCTTCTTTTAAGACCAATGTATGAGGACAGCAATTACAGGATAAAGACACGATTTCTCGGGACAGCAGCAGGTTGTATACTTGTATCCCTTTTTCTCCCATCTACTGCAGGTGTTCCCGCGCATCTGTTAATTGCAGGTCTTATGGTGGTATGCATGTATACAGCTACTCCCGGGACAATTTCTCATGCTGTCTTTGTAACATGTTTTGCGCTTCCGATGACAACCCTGGCTATGGGAGTGACTGCAGAAGCGGCATTTCTGAGGCTTATATATGTTCTCGGATCTGTACTTTTCGTTCTGATCGTTAACCGCTTTTTCTTTCCAACCAGTTTTAAAAGTCAGCTTAAGTATAATTTAGAAATGCTTTTCCATATGCATCATATGTACCTGCGTATACTGGAAGATGCTCTCAGCAGTCCGCTTGATTATTGGAGACTTTGCGATGCACAGCTCCAATACCATATGGTACACGCGCAGATCAGAAAAGAACTGCCGAAATCTGCAAAAAATGATGAAGGATTCTATCTGGATCTGCTTTCTATCACCTGGAGGATGGCCTCTGAGATCCAGCAGATGTTTTTCCATGTTACTCATAAAAAAAGGTCGCTGGAAGCGAGACATGTCATCCTGAGATATATTTATTACACGGATCATATCTTAGATCAGATACAGGAAATGCTTCATTTAAGAAGAGAGAAATATCAGAAAAATATTGAAGGTATGCAGTATCAGAGATATGTAGAAGGAGAGCCGAAGCTCTCCCAGCTTATGACGTTGTATGCACATAATCTTTCCCGACTTTATGCCGTAGTATCGAAAAAAATCCAGACATGATTCAGACGTCCCGGAGCTTTACTGCACCGGCTGCCTGCCTGCGTCGATTCTCATCGATCGCAGCATAATGTTTCTTTGTCGTATTGACATCCTTGTGCCCCAGAACATCGGCTACGAGATAAATATCGCCTGTTTCTTTATAGAGAGCTGTTCCGTATGTACTGCGAAGTTTATGTGGTGTAATTTTCTTATTTGGCGTTACCTCCCTGGCATATTTTTTCACCATGTTTTCGACGGCCTGTACGCCCATTCTTTTCCTTTGTGTTGAGAGGAAAAGAGCGTTTTCGTGTCCCGGGAGCGGAATTGTTGTTTTCCTCGTTGTATATAAGTAGGTCTTCAATGCATTTTCTACTTCCTCCCCAAAATAGACAACCATCTCGTTTCCGCCCTTACGGGTTACCTTGATCCCGTTATTTTTAAAGTCAACATCCTGAATATCAAGGCCAACACATTCGGATACACGGATTCCTGTCCCGAGCAGGAGAGTGAGTATTGCAAGATCTCGGTTTTTCGTTTTTTCATAATAGACTTTTCTCTGACCTGTCAGATTGTCTCCGCCGTGATCCACATAATCCAGAAGCATAGCCACCTCATCCGTATCGAGGCGAATGATCGCCTTATCATGAAGCTTTGGCATGTCAACAAGCAATGTCGGGTTCTTTGAGATGATCTGTCGTTTAAAAAAATATCCGTAAAAGCTTCTGAGTGCAGACATCTTGCGTGCCAGTCCTTTTTCTGTGTTTGTGATCTGTTTGTTGTCGTCATCCGTATAGACTTTAAGATATTCCTGATATTCCTCGATGTCTACCGGCTCAAGACGCTCCAGATCCTGTACGGTAAACTGATCAATCGTATAGTGGCTGAACACAGGATTATTTTCCATTAGAAAATGAAAAAATACACGAATATCGTATGCATAGGAAATTCTGGTTCTTGCTGATGTGGTTGGCTCTATGGCACGAAAATAGTCTTTTGCAAAAGGAGGCAGTGTTTTTAGAATCTCACGAAGTCTGAGTGTGTTATCAATGTATTTCTGTTCATGGTAGGTCCTTGCCTCAGTAACTGAATCAGCTGTTTTCTTTTTCTCTGTTTCTGTTTTCATAAATCAAACCCCTTATCCATATCAGTTTTATCAATCTATTTGTTCATTTATTCTCTGATTATTATAGCAGAAAGCGGATTTTTCGTCTAT
>DWVT01000183.1 GCA_019120075.1 Candidatus Mediterraneibacter excrementigallinarum | reverse complement strand
CTATGGTCTGTACCGCCTGCACGAAGTCATATCCCCGCACTTTGATCAGATAGTCCAGTGCGCTCCTGCCCCCGATCCCCCGGCTCCACCACATCCATTTCCCATTGGAAATCTTCAAACTGTCGTGGGATCTGGTGGTATAGGTGTTCCCGGAGAAATGCACCAGCTCATAAGGTTCATAGTTTTTCAGATAGGTCAGCAGGTCGATCTGTTTCACTCTCTGCACCACTTCCGGCGCAACATAAGGTATAAATATCATCTCCTTTCCTGCCCGTGATTGGATATTCCATAAGTTATTTCAGATATCCGGGCATAAAAATAGCCGGACGATCTTCTTTTCTTGAAAACCATCCGGCTATGTAATTATATATCACAATATGAATTTGAGCATGTCGGCAAATTAGGATTTATACAACATACCTCGTTAGCACTCCTACCAAAACACAAATAAATCCTGCTATTCGTATTCCCCATTTTGCTTTTTTGGCATCATTACTATATCTTTCTGGATAAACAGGATTTATTATGAGTACAAGTCCATACAATACCCATGCAATATTTGCACACAAGCCTTCATGTAATATTAAAGCAAGTATATTTCCAACAGCTATGAGCATAATTCCAATAAAGACTTGCATTTTGAATGTGATTTTTTTCATGCTCGTTTACCGCCTTTCAGCCCTACATTTTGTCTGATAATTCATCGCAGTGCCTACTGCCATTTCAATCAATATTATTCAAAATACTCATTCAAATAATCAACCGTGTCCTCACTCACTTCAAAAGTCATATCAAATCCGCCAATTTCAAAACTGATATAATCTCCATTGTATAGGGTAATGGTAGCAATGTCATATAGTGTTCCATCGGTATCTGTCTGTCCCAGTTTAATTGTTTCTTCTTGTGCTAATCCAAAAGAACCAATTTCAAATGCTTCATCTGGCAACGGTTTAAATTCCCATTGATCTAAATTCAACGCCAAAATGAAATCCTCAATTTCCTCTGCATCAGTAATCGTATCAATAACTTTCGATGTATCAGGAGAGATAACAGCTATTTCCTGCGCTTTTGAAATATCATCCCCATAATCGGAAGCATTTGTGTTTTCGTTGGCTTGACAGCCACAAAGGAGTGTCAGTATTACCACTAATGTAATCCACATTTTTTTCATAATATCCTCACTTTCTTTTCTGCTGATAGACTTCATTCATAATCAACAGACGATAGGCACGAGTAAGACCAGACATATAAATACATAAAAATGTTCCAATTCCTGCAACAACCATGCCCGCAGCTAAAGCAATCGTATCTGCAAAGAGTAATTCTGCCGGAACAATTAAAGGGAAAAACAGAAAGCCCAATGCAATTAAGGCAATTCCGATTAAGTTAAATAGTTGAAGGAATTTCTTTTTTTCTGCGTATGCCGTATTTAATTCTGCCTTTACGGTTTTGTCAAATAGTAGTGGCTCCTTCCAGAGTTTTCTATATAGATTATCTGTTAATTTGACAGAAAATAAGAGAACAATCCCCACAATCAATATCAACATAAACAGAAGCATAGAAATATCTGAAAGCATAAACGAGAGTGCAAGGCTTCCAACCATGATACCTATGGCAATCGCAATTTTAAGATATTTTCGCTTTTGATACAAAAGAAAGCCATCTGCCATTTCCCGGCTTACATATATTCCATGTTCCGCAGCAGCTTCTGGTGTCTGTGTACCTTCCTCATTCAATAAATAGTCAAGGGTCACATTAAAAATTTTGCTCATGCGAACAATCTTTTCTGTTTCTGGATAGCCATTGTCACGCTCCCATTTGCTGATAGCTTGTCTGGATACGCCCAACTGATAGGATAGTTCCTCCTGTGACAGCCCAGCTTCTTTCCGCAGCTTTTGTATTTTTTCCCCGAAGGTCATATCGGTGTCCTCCTTTCGCTATCAGTATACGATTTTTACCGATAGCACACCACCAAAATGCGGTTTCTTTTCCGCAACGGGCGGTTGCAACCACAGAAATCAGCGGTTTTTCTCATTTTCAACAACTTCCAATTTGTCTCTATCTCAACTTTACCACATCTCTTCCTGTCTGTGAATATACTAGCCCATTCTCCCACTGAATTGTTATTCTGCCTTTCTATTTTCTATAAAATTTCTAATAACTGCAATATTTCCATTGTGTGCTGACACCCCATGAGGTAAAGCTGTATTCTCTCATAATCTTCTCGGTCTGCATCCAGAGCAAGGAACTGTGACAGCGCCTTTGCCTTTTTCACGGAAAGTTTCATTGGCTCTTCGATCTTATCCCGGTCAATCAACTTAGAGATAAACGGATATTTAAACAGTAGCTCGTCACTCTCTTTTAAAATCCGCCTGTATTCCGGAGACGACTTCAACCGGTTCTTGCAGGTTTCGCTGATCTCGTCCACCACAGCACAGGCCCAGATTGGCAGATCGTAAATATCCACATCCTCTATCTTCATAGCCTTCTTTTCCTCCTTTCCCGCCCACTATACCAGAAGTTCTGGCCACCGGCGATTGTGCGTTTTCACTGTTTGCACATTTGTAAATAAGGCTATGTATCACGGTATCAGTTTCCCGATACCGCATTTCTTACCGCACCCAGACCGCTTTTTCCCGTTCCGGCTCGATCTCTTCTGTTTCCGGTTCTTCCTCCATCACAACCCGGTCTTTCTTATCCATATCCAGAAGCACATTCAGTTCTCCCAGCCTTGCCACCTTCTCTGCCAGTTCTTTTTCCTGCGGAAATTCTTTCTGCGCCTCCGCTTTCGCTGTCTCCAACTGGCTTTTCGCTGTTTCAAGCTGTTCCCGGCTGCGGGTAAGATTGTCCGGCAGTTCATTCATCTTATTGTCAAGCCTTGTGATATTTCCATAAATGTCCGTTCCAAGCGGTACTTTATAAGTACCTTTTCCATGTAACGCAATGACAAATTCCTGACTGACAGAGGAATAAGACAATTCCATAGACAGCCCACGGTAGGTTCCCAAAGGCACAGGTTCCGGGGATTTCATAGCTTTACAGGCTTCTATGATCGCCTGCCCTGCTTCTTTTTTCTCTGTATAAACATGATCTCCGATCTGCATGACCGGAAATGCCTCCCGGTCTGTCGGCGTATGCGCCTTGACCTTTTGGATATCTTCTTCATACTGGCGGATCAGAAGTTCCTGCTGTCGTATCTTCTCCGGGAAATATTTCGCTACTTTATCTTCCATTTCATATTTCTGATTTAGAAAACTCTGCTTTAATAGCTGTAGCCTGGATACCTGTATATCCAGATCCATCTTTTCCTTGATGTGCGGGTTTCCGGTGGCAAGTGCCTTGATCTCCGCATAGGACAGAGCCACTTCGTCTATATCCTCCACACTCCGTGCCGGGCTTTTGGAAGTCATGATCTGGCTGATATATTTCTGCTTGTTCTCAATGGTCTGATAGAGATAAGCGTCAAAGGTTCCCTCTGTCACATACCGGATAATCTCTACTTTTGGGTTCTGATTCCCCTGCCGGATGGTCCTGCCTGCCCTCTGCTCCAGATCACGGGGACGCCAGGGGCAGTCCAGATCGTGACTGGCGATGATCCGGTCCTGCACATTCGTGCCTGCGCCCATCTTAAACGTACTGCCCATAAGAATACGGACAGCGCCCCGCCGGACTTTGGAAAACAGTTCCTTTTTGCGCACATCCGTATTGGC
>DWVT01000182.1 GCA_019120075.1 Candidatus Mediterraneibacter excrementigallinarum | reverse complement strand
CCAAAAATCTGTTCACTGCCGGCATTGATCAGATCAAATTCTGTTTCTGCACCCGGCGCATATGTATCCGTAGCCATACGCTCGGATTCTAATACAGGTCTCATACCAGAGAGCATTACTACAGCTTTAGGAGAAAATCCTCTTTTATTTATAACTTCTTTGACATATTCGGGTCTGAATAAACATGACATTCTCGCACCGCCGAGGGCGACAATATAATCATACTGTTCAAGCAACGGTTCTGAAATTCCTTTTAATCCAAGTTTTTCCACATTTTCGAGAACAACTTTCTCCTGCTTGGGAGTAATAGTTTCATTATTTACCAGCCATCTCGCAGCTTCTCCTGTTTTCGCATCTTTTGTTTTCTGTTTTTGGCGATAATCCCAATTGTCACTAAACATCAGCAGCCACTTTGCACGCTCTGTCACATCCAAATCCCCAGGGATTTCTCCTCCAAATGCTGTCACAAGGGCTGTCAACTCCGGGGAATTAAGCCAACACTCTATAGACTCCTTTATTTTTTTCGTTGTTTCAGCCGTATTCTCTCCACATAAAAAATAGTAATGCTCCATTCTCTCCTGCTCCCTTTAATTACGTTTCATCTGTTATTATGTCCAATAATTCTTTATACTCCTTATATTGCCTATCAGATACCTGTTTTTCATCTAAAAAGCCGAACGCATATCTGATCCTCTTTTCTGCCGCTTCTTTCTCACCCTTAGCCCAGTAGTATTCAGCACTATACCGCATGCTTTCGAGCGTTTTTCTGTGATGCGGACCTAACAGAATGCTTCTTGCGACAGAGATCCTGTCCGAAAGCCAAATTGCTTCGTTCAATTCCTGTTCTTTTTGTTCTGTGTCCTCACCTTTCTGGGAAAGTAGATAACAGACATTGGATTTATACTGAAGGGATTCCAGGGCTCCTGACGGACAGTTGTCGTATCCATCTTCAAGAAACCGTTCTATTGTTCCTTTGTCAAAAACATCTGAAAAGCTGATGTTCTCGTTTTCTGCCCGCATCTCAATTTCCTCAAAATACTGGTCTCTTCCGATATTGGGGCTGGCTTTCAGTGCCTTCCTGCGCATCTCATAAGCTCTAGAAAAAATTACCTTTGACATAGAAAACGCTTCCACGATATTACTACTGTCATCATGAATTTTTTCGCTGTCACAATACTGTGCATACTTCATTAAATATACGCCTGTATTATGATATGACTGCAGAGTTCCCGGATTATCTGCGCCATAATAAAACTTTCTCAGGAAATACGTATCCTGTCCGTAGGGCAAAGCGAACCTCGCCTTTTCTCTTTTTATCGATGGATCTTCGATAAGATACCATGGGATATTTCCTCTTGTTCTCAGAATAACCTCCCAAACTTCCTTGACTTTTCCAGCTGTTAGGTCTTTTCCAATACTGCGGATTTCATTCAAAAGTTCGGAATAGTTCTCTATTACAGTCTTATGATTTCCCATATTCTCCGCAAACTCTTCAAAACTTTCAGGAAGCCGTAAATATCTATAATAAAAATCATATAATTCTTTTGCAGAATCATTTCCTGTTCCTTCTGCAATTTCTTTTATTACATTCAGAGCCGCATCAAGGGCATTTTTCCCATTCGTGTATGCATCTCCGTATGAATGATTCGCTGAACAGTCCACTGCCAGTGCATTTAATGCTGTTATTTTACCATACCTGTCTCCCGATTCCTGCGTAAATGTCACGAACTCTTTGTCTATCATCTCAGCTTTCCTGCTGTCCCCAGCATCATAAGCTACGACCCCCAGCTTGTGGTAAGCCTCTGATACCTCATCCGAATTTTTCACCTTACACTTTAACGCGATTTCCTTAAACTCTCTGACAACATTCCAATAGATATCTATCATCGTTCCAGAAATTCTTTCACCCGCTTTTTCTACTGATTTCAAAAAAGCTTTGTAATAAACAGTGTAAGCGCCAAATCCGTCTGCGTCTCTGTAATCATCATAGGCCCCTGCCAAAAGATTCTTACAATACTCTCTGGCAAAGACAAAAAAGTTTCTTAAAACTTGTTCTTCCAGAATCGGGGTTGTCTCCTGAATTTCCAGAAAAGCATCATACATTATTGAATACACGTCAAAACGGATTCTATTATTTGCGCTTCCCCTGAGTGCCTCTGTAATACGGTCATGCAATTTTATGGAATTTCCTTCTATTAATTCAGTCATGGAATCTTGAGACAGAATATGCCGGGTATTCAGGAGATAGAACTGTAACTTTTCCCGCAAAACTGCAAGCGTATACTCATCCCAAACATTCGTACAGGATAAAGCATGGAAACAATCCAGATCAACAGAAGTTTTTCCCATTTCAAAATAATAAGATAGTGCAGACTGTTCCGGTATATCAGAAAAAATCTCCGGAGGAATCTCAAATTTGTCTTGTTCTGAAGCCCTCTTCTGGCTTCTCTCAATCTCCTTTTCCAATACCTGGCATAAAATACTGATGATAATCGGGCTATAAAGGTCGGCTTTCTGCCGGTTATCCTTTTCTTCTGAAAGAGCAAGGATATTAGCAGTCACGTCCTTCAAATTGCTCACTTTGTCCGCTCCACGGGTCAGTTTGACGATATTTTCAGCTGCATCCTTTTTCACCCCCTTCAGTTCATATCCATAAAAATTCTTCCCTGAATATGTCAGAGCATTTCTGGATGATATAAACCAAAAAGCAGGGATTTCATTCATAAATTTAAAAAACCGATCTAAATTTTGAAATCGGAACCCTTTATCCTCTTCCGGAGAGCTGTTTTGAAAATTATCGATAAAAAAGAAAAACGGAGATTTCGTCCTGCCGTCCGAATCTGAAACAGCCTCTCGGAAAAATTCTACTAATTTTTCCTCTTCCTTAAAAATACCTTTAGAGTTTATAATATCATCTACAACTTCAAGCCGATCCTTAAATTTCTCATTTTCTTTTATCCATTCAAGAATTGACGATACTTTAATACGATCCAAAATCGGACCCGAAAATTTAATAAAATCCACTATCGGATCACTGATTGCACTCTTTCTCAGGTTTTTATACTCCTCATTGATAGAATTAACAGCAAAATCAAGAATAACCCCGGAAAGATTCCGATTTGCCACAGATTTTATTTCCCTTATACGCTTTAATCTTATATACTCTGACGCATCATAATACAGTTCATACATCGTATCAAACTTTTCGAAATCATAGGGATCATCCCCCAGGCCCATCCTCAGTCTCAACAATAAAGCAGGAATCGAGAAGCACCCTGATGCATTTATGTAAATTGCCATAACGCCTGTATGTTCTTCTGTAATATAATTAGGGTGATTTCTATAAAGTTCCTGGGTAACAATAGTTTTACCAATTCCTCCTTCTCCATGAAGATTGAAAACAAAACTCTGTTCAGCATTGTATTCTGTTATCTTGCTCCTGCATAGCTGTAGTTCGTCCGCTCTTCCTTCACAGATTATCTTTTGTTCCCCCATAGTTCTCCTTTCTCCTTTTTCGAAAAAATCACCACAATTAAATTATACTGTACTGATATGATTTCAACAAGAAAATTTTAATATTGGACATAACATAAATTTGGGGGTGGGGTAAAACGTATTTTCCTCACTTTGGGGGAATAGAAAGTGCCACATTTTCAGTGGCACTTTCTATTACTTGCTTAATGCTCTATAAAGCCTTTTGAATTTTTTCAACACGTTCTTTTGTTACCCTCATCATTTCGCATATAGTATCAATAGAGAATCCCTTTTTTAGAGCAGCGCGTATATCTTCATCTTTCTCTTTTGCAGCATACTCTTTCACGTATTCCTTTGCGTATTCTTTTGCGTAATTTTCCATCACTTCACACATAATACTCATACCTCTTTCGTTTTTCTTCAAGTATTGAATACGTTTTGAGAAAACGGGATTTTGCACATCCATCTGCATAAAACATTGCATTAGTTCAATAATATCTTTAATATAGCATATTGATTTATGCAACGCAAATCTGTATGGTATTCTACTCATTATATACCTCCTATCATAGATTTTTCCTTCTAATTCACCTTGTTTCATATTTATCTTCGTAGGCAAAGCGTTTTTCCAGATCTTTTACTGTACTGGCAGGCCGAAACGACTGTGGACTTTC